>CAYTAW010000022.1:0-2077 GCA_964435675.1 uncultured Bdellovibrionales bacterium | reverse complement strand
ATTTTGTGATTTTGTTCGCGTATTGGATATAGACACTCAATCAGCCGCTTCTCGCCGGCAACCTGATAAAAGAGCGCCGCCGGAACCGCCGCCGCACCGTAACCATGTCCGAAGACACTTTCAGCAATAAACGGATATCCGGTCATAAGCGGTAAATGATCGGCCTGTTCAAATTCCTCAAAGGTCGGATCGCCGCCGCGCACGCGGGTCCAGCTGCCAAAACGCATCAGATATGCGCTTTGAACGAGACCGACGCACATAACTAACGACCACAGAGACGCGGAAACTCGTGAACGGGTAAATGGCTGATCAGCGAGTCGAGCCGTCAGTTCCCCACTGAGAAAATATAATCCGACAGCGGCCAGTGTGCTGGCAACCGTCCACCAACATTGAATGGCAATTGTCCACGCCGCCGGATTCAGCGACATTGGCGTGAATCCAGGCGCCAGCGAGTCGACCGCTCCCTGCCAGCCGGCAAGCAGTAATGCGCTCATTCCGCAAAGGAAGATAACAAGGACGCTCGAAATGCGGAGCGCCGCGCACGCCCGCTCCCTGTATTCAGGGTGGCTCCGAATTTGACGGACGACATGCACGACCGCCGCAAATACGGATATCGCAATAATAATCCCCATTCTTCCGGGAACGCGCGATAACTTTATAGTCGGAAAATAATGATACAGGATGGGAAAGAGTCCCCCCTTAATTCCCGCAATATACAAAAAGGGGATTACGTAGATAATCAGCGCGACGAAATTTTTTCGCGCGGAAAGCAGGAAATACACAAAGAGTGCAATAAGCACCCAAGAATAGAGCACTGAGCCGCCAAATGCGGAGTGGACTTCACTTATTGCCGGCATCGTGAGATTCGCCAGATAGCCAATCCAATTCAATGGAAATGGCCTGTTGGTGACCAGGGCGTACTCATTGGCCCACTCAACACTCGTCTGCTCCACACGCTGAGCATTTACATTTAAAAAATCCACAAAGGGCAGCCAATGGGGTGCCGCAAGTAGTGAACCAACGACGACAGCCGCAGCCACCGCAGGCACACGCCGGATCCAGTCCGTCTCCTTGAGAAAATTCTGATATATCAGGGGAGTTAATATTACGAATGCAAAAAAACCGTAGCTCAAGATCGGCTGATATCCCGAACTCATCATTAACTGCGCCGCCACACAGGTGATAACCAGCACACGACGGAGCCCACTCCGTAAATAATGAATGCCAGCCATCGCCGCGATTAGAAAATAGCAGAATGCGTCGTTAAACGTTCCGTAACGAATCGCATCAAGCGTGCGCATTTGGTAAACGAGTAAAAAGCCTAACGCAAATGCTATTGCCCGCGACAGTCGCGCGTAGCGGCGCAGTCCGAAATAAAACGCCGCCTGACTCAATAGGCAAAGCAGCATGTGTTTCGACGAAATCAATTTAAGCGCGGTTCCGTCCCAGAAGCCGGGAAGGTGACCAAGGATCCATGCCGGCAAATGAAACGCCTGCGCCATGACGAGTCCGCCGGCAGGCATGCCAAGTTCGATATGGGGGTACCAGAGCGGCTCTATTCCGCGCGCCAAATAGAATCGATATGCCTGCGCGTAGCGAACCTGATATACGGGATAATCATTCCAGATAACATCGCTGGAAAAAAGAAGCCATCCGAACATGGCCATCGCCGCCAGCATTAGCGCAAGAAGGAATATTCCGTTCTGTTTGGTAATCATTCGCCACCGAAAGTAGCGTATTTTCAGGTAAATAGGCAACGTGGCGTATTTCTCGCCACGCTCGCGCCGGGCGCATCATTTAGTAAATGCTTCCCTCGTCAGCATCTTCAAAATACGCACCCTTCGGACGCTCGGCAAAAATTTCGAGCTGCCCTACCAGATTGTCGATCCCGGCGAAAGAAGCGTGCGTGCGCAGGATCTCGTAGACCCCCTGGGCGTTCTCTTTGCCGATATGCCGCAGTATCAAAGCGACCAATTCGATCTGATCACGGCCCCCTTTCATGAACTCAGTAAGACACGGCGCAAGCCGCGGGCGGCCGTCCAATAAGGGCTCCACCAGATGCTGACTCACATAATAT
>CAYTAW010000021.1:0-15871 GCA_964435675.1 uncultured Bdellovibrionales bacterium | reverse complement strand
CCTCAAGGAAGAGGAATCAGAGTAAAAAACAAAGTTACTACGCCCCAGAAAGCTGTTCTTCAATCTATCCGCTCGCCCTTGGGTAGAATGAAGAGCGGCTTTTTTCATTTGACTCGCGCTCAGCACGCGCACATGACAAGCCAGTACCGTCACTTCGCGAGTCGAAAGGAGAGCGAGTCGAACGGGTCAATTCGTTAACCCCGGAACTGCGAAATCCCCCAAACCACCGTCACCCGACTTCCCTCGTCCACCTTTGAAACCCCATGCGGCACTCCCGCTTCGAGAAACGAGTATCTCCAACCCTATGGCTAACGAGCTGCCCTTCCTCAAACGTACGCGAATAAGAATCGGCCCCAGAGGACTCACTACCTCGATCCGCCGCAGAAAGCAGTTGCGAGCCAGAGAATACATGGTCTCTATACGTGTGCGTATGAAGCGACATGACGTCATTTACGCTCATGAAATTTTTTGAAGGTTCCCCACGAAAAGGTGGGACATTCCTGTTTTATTCTCCAGCCACTCAATAAACCGGCGCGACGCAGCTCTTGCCATTTATACATTCGTCGAGATCGCTGCGAAATCTCGGTCCTGCCTCGACATTTACCGCATAGAAGTTAAAATCACCGATATTCTGTGAACGCGCTACCCGCATCAATCAGTATCACTTCTCTTTGATCTAATTTTCGAATTGTTGATTCTTCCTTTTCCACGGAAGGCAGAATTAAGTCAGTAAGGCTCGAAATCAAAGTCGTAAAAACAGGCGCGTTCATAGGCGTTCGATAATGTGGGGCTGATGCACGCTAATCAAATTTTATCGCTCGCCTTTTTAATGCCAGCGGGGACGGGGCAAAGTTAAGGGCCATTGCTAACGCAATTACGACTTCGAAGGCGTCGTCGTCTGCACCTTGGACTTTAAAAGCTTAATCCAAGCAGAACCGCTCAGCGTTGATCTAGTCGAACTTACCTTGGTGGTATCCACAGACCTAGTCATGCTGTAGTAAGTCTCATCGCCGCATACTTTTGTGACGCCAAAATATACGCGTTGCGAGCCGCGGCGCTTTACCGGCACTTTACTGAAAATGGTCCTTAAAAAGTCCGGATCCAGTGATGCGATTAATGTGCCGCTGCCGTTGTATACCCCGCCAGAACGTGTCGAAGCGCGCACTTCGGCGGTGCAGTTTGAACCGAGCTCAGAAAAGACTGTCTTCAAAGTGAACTGACCTTTCGAATTCAAACTCGTCGTTAAAGAAACATGGCTCGTATCACCGCTGCCAGGATTTGTGCCTCCGCCGCCCGACGTCGGTGTCGGGGTAGCGCTCGCACTGCTCAGACAGCTCGAATTTCCTGACACGAAAGATGAAATCTGGTTTCTAGACGTCGTCGAGAATTGCGTCGGCGGATTATTTACGTCGAGTTCAGTTCCCATGATCGATCCGGCGGTGTCATGTTGCGCGTTGAGATTATGTCCAATCTCATGCGCTGTGGTTACATGATCCAAAGCGTCGTCTACATGTTCGGTCAATCCATACGTATAGGTTGGAAAAGCGCAAACTACGCCCAGGTAGGCGAGACCGATAACTGAATCATTGGTATTACCGCCCCCATCGTCGACGTAGGTGTTCTTTCCGGTAAATAGATGGTGCACATCGGCGCTGCCGAGCTGACTGTGGTTTTCTGTGTAGGTACGGAAACTATCGAGCAGCGTCTCGACATTACCCGAGGTGTAGCGCGAGCCGCTGGTTGAAACCACAACCTGTTTAGTTAGATTAAATGTCAGGCTGAGCTGCGCCTCATATATCGTCTGAACCTTGTTCAATATGCTCTGAATCTTGGTATTGCTGCTGCTTCCGTAGCGTACGAACCAGTCGTAATCTGCTTCGGTGGCCAAATCAAACGAGAGGAGCGACGAAGTCTTGACTGGTGTCGCAGACAACTTCGACTTGCGAATAACAGGCTCAAGTGTTGTTGTGGTGCTCGCATTCACGCCGCACGTTTTTCCCGAAAAGGCGTGGCGAGAAATACGCCGAACCTTAAGCAGCTTTTGTATTGTGCGATTGGCGAGCGCTCCCTTTAATTGGAAAAAATGTCCGCCATCTCCCGTTGCATCCGCGTGGAATTCCGCTTCAATTGTCGGGTGCGAACTCGTTAAATGAAAAACTGTCGCCGCCACTGGCACTTTTACTTTTTTCCGTTTTCCACCAGCCGGCGCCGCCCGCACAACTGCATATCCTTGCAGATGCATTCCACGTGTTTCGTCGTCAAGCTTCTGTTGGGCAAATCCATTGTCGCTGTAGCTCTTGGCAGGCACGTGCCATTCACGATTGAAATGAAGCGTTATGTTTCCAAGCGTTCTCAAACGCGCAGTAACCGTCAACCGATCAACCGGATTTATTACCGTTACTTCTGAGGTCTCAGCCAATGAATTGCTAATTGCGCTATCGAAGCTCTGTGCGCTGAGTACCGGCGCTTCAAATGGCGAATCGGCATATACTGGCGGCGCCACCGAAAGTACGACGCACAATGATACCAGGGGAAACCACAAATTCTTAGAAAGCCTAATTTTGACACCAACCATATATCTACACATTAATAGTTATCTAAGCGCACCGCTAATATTCTTGAACGTTCCTTCAATAAAATTCTGCATATCGCCAATCGAACAGCCTCCCCGTTGACCGTCTCCCGAGAAACAAGAAAACAGATCATTGAGCGTCGAATTTGCTGACTTTGCCATCGGCGCTGGATGCGATTGTTCGAACTTCTTGGTACGTACCGGCGCCGACAACCGCTCATATCCCCACGTTTCACCGAATTGAGCATTCTTCGCCGCGCGCATATCGACGATCGGGCTCAACCCCTTGTTTTCCCTCTTACACGAGGCAACATGCGGTCGCTCGCCAATTTTTCGTGGAGAAAGATAGCGATTGCCATCGCTTCCGCACGTTTCGATGCCACCCGCGGGTTCGCAGTTCGTTTTTCCGGCGGGATTATTGGTATATCCCTGGGCGCATTCCCAAACCTGAGATTCAGCAAGAACGTGGCGAGCAAATAGAGGGAATAGCGGCGCTATCAGCAGCGCCGTTACGATCAGCCTCTTAAAGGACATGCAGGTATAGAAGTGCATATAGGGCGCCGGAGAGCCGACCATTACCATTAACCTCAAGAATACTACCTATATGAACATCGGCGGCTTAGGCTGCTGACTATAAGGATTGTAGAAGAAATTTAGCTAGCCTAACCCCTCGGAAATCCATTAGGATCTATGCTCCGCTGCTAACTTACTAATATCGCTTGATATCAAAAGTTGGTTATAATTTATTTTTCAACTTAGCGGTGACAAACGACTTTTTGAAATTACTAAACCGGAGCATCTCAAAAAATGGCTGACCTTATAAAAACTGGAAAAAAAGCACCGCAATTTTCACTGAGCGATAAGGATGGTATCGAGGTCTCGCTGAAGAATCTAAAAGCTGATTACACCGTGCTCTTTTTTTATCCCAAAGATAACACTCCAGGGTGCACTATCGAATCGAAGCAGTACTCAAAGGATCTGCAGAAATTCCGAAAGATGAAAACTGCCGTGTTTGGAATCTCTGGCGGTGACCAAAAGACCAAAGCCGCCTTTTGCAAGAAGCACAAGCTCGAAGTTCCGTTGCTTTCCGACACCGATTTTTCGGTCGCTAAAAAGTACGGCGTCTATGGCAAAAAGAAATTTATGGGACGTGAATTCATGGGCATCTTTCGCGTTACCTTTCTGCTCGACAGCGATAAAAAAGTTTTGAAAGTCTACGAAGCGGTTTCCCCCGAAACGAATAGCGCGGATGTGATAAAAGATATTCTAGCGCACCGCGGCGGCGCAAAGAAAACGACGGCGAAATCCACCCGTGCCCTGAAGGGGGCGAGGCGGGGCGCGACTAGGAAATAAAAAAAGCCGGCTTCAAGCCGGCTTTTTTTAGATCTCGCCCCCTTCAGGAGGTGGACGGATTAAGTATTCGAAAAGGGCAAAAGACCGATATTTTGCGCTCTTTTGATAGCTTTCGAAACTTTACGTTGATTGTAGGAGCTAAGACCCGTCAAACGGCGCGACAAAATACGTCCGCGCTCGCTCAAAAACTTGCTCAGAACACTTACGTCTTTATAGTTAACGCTCTTGGTTGGATCTGCAAGGAACGGATCAAGCTTCTTCTTCCGCTTAAAGAGCTGCATGCGCTGAATCGAAGGAAGCGGCTCATAGCGGCGTTGTCCACCTTCCGCGCTGTTGTCCGAGCCGCCTGACGAACCGCCTTTACCGCGATCCTCAACAACCTTCATCGGACGACCATTAACGACTTTATTGTTGAGAGCTTCAATCGCGGCCTTGGCCAGATCATCGCTCTCCATTTCTACGAAAGCGAATCCCTTAGAGCGCTTGGTTTCACGATCCGTAGCGATGACGGCACTCAAGCAGCTACCGATCTCAGTGAACATATCACGCAGCTGATCGGTGGTGATTTCGAAGTCTAAGTTGCTAATAAAAAGCTTTTTTCCCATGGTCTAAATACTCTGCACGCTACAAAAATCCGCCTTCGCTAAAGCCTCCGCCCTCGCTAAAGGCTACTGCGGACAAGACGGCGGACAGTTCTGGTTAAGGCGCAACAGTATAGTCGCTTATCCCCAATTGTCAAATTGTGCTGCGTTCCGCAGCATATACCCTTAGTTTAAGTTACTTAAAAATAAAAGCATGTTTTATTAAAAATTTAGGCAAATTCGTAGGTTTGGGGCCATTTTTAGTTGTTTGTGATCTTTTTGTATTGACTGAGTTACTTTAAGTCAGTAATAGCTTTAGCTGTGTTAAAGTAAATAGGTTTTGCCCCTGAGAGTGCTAGACGAAGGTTGCATTTCAAAGATGGCGTCCAAAACGAGCGAACTCCCTTGTCCCCTAAAATCCACCCAGGACAATACGTACGGTCACAGAAGCGCAGTTTTTTCATTATATGTCGGCCGTCATTCTACAAGACAGTTACCGCTACCCCGATTCGCAACAGCTTTCATTTTGACTAATTTTTTCGACAAACCTTTTGGAGATAGAAGCGTATGAGTAATTCATCAGCGGCAAACAAGTTTTCCCCGGAACGCGACGACGACAGCGAAGCCTCGTCGCCAGTAAAACCAGAGAGAAATTTGTTAGCTGCCGTTCTTGCTCGCGCCATTTGTGACGCCTTTGGCACCGCGCACTGCGAGCGCCATATCGTGCGCAGCGCCCGTCAGTGGCTTTTTGGAAAATTAACGCCGAAGAAGTCGTTCAGCTTCGCTTGGGTAGCACTACACCTTGATCTTGATCCGATTTCTTTGCAAGAAAGCCTCCGCCATTACGAGGGGAACCCTGAAGAGATACAAGAGCGCCTGACGCTCTTGCGTTAAGCAGTATCAAAGTAGGTTTAGGTTGTGGGGCGGTTGGGAGAATTTTTCCCGACCGCCTTTTTATTTTTTACCTTTTTATTAAAAAGGTAAAAAATATCCGCCGTAGTCGGCAAAGCCGCGAAGACGGATTTTTCGCAATAGTGGGTTTGCACGGTATCGGTATCTGCACCCGCCAACCGCCACCAGAAACAGCCAACTGAATCGGTTACCGTAACTGTTGGTCGGTTCCGTCGACTCGATTATTGCTTCAAAGAAGCAATATCAATCACAAAACGGTACTTAACATCACTCTTGAGCATCCTCTCATAAGCCGAATTAATATCCTGCCCCTGAATCATCTCAATATCAGAAACGATATTGTTCTCTGCACAAAAATCGAGCATCTCCTGCGTTTCCTTGATTCCACCGATGACCGAACCCGCGATGCTGCGGCGCTTGAAAATAAGGTTAGTAATACTTGGCGAAGGATGTGGATGCTCGGGCACCCCTACTAGACAGAGCGTTCCATCACGCTTTAAAAGCGCTGTAAACGAGTCCAAATTATGCGAAGCAGCAACCGTGTTCAGAATGAAATCAAATGAGTTAAGGTGCTTCTTCATCTGATCTTCATCTTTTGAAATTACCACCTCATCGGCGCCGAGCTTTTTACCATCAGCGACCTTACTCTCTGAAGTCGTGAATAGCACGGTGTGCGCGCCGAATGCGTGCGCGAACTTGACGCCCATATGTCCGAGTCCACCGAGACCGACGATGCCTACTTTCTTCCCCTTCCCTACCTTCCAATGTTTAAGCGGCGAATAGGTGGTTATGCCGGCGCAGAGGAGCGGTGCTGCCGCTGCAAGATCGAGATTAGGGGAAATCTTTAGGACAAACTTATGATCGACGACGATTTGGGTCGAATAGCCGCCGTAGGTAACCTTACCCGGTAAATGCTTATCTGGACTATTGTAGGTAAGCACGAATCCGGTGCCATCACAGTACTGCTCTTCCCCGCCATTGCAGCTAGCGCAGCTCTGACACGAATCGACCATACAACCCACGCCGACCGTGTCACCCGCCTTGTAGGCGCGCACATCGGTGCCAACAGCGGCTACTTTGCCGACGATCTCATGTCCCGGCACGCAAGGATACATCGTACCCGCCCATTCCCCCCGCGCCGTATGCAGATCGGAATGACACACGCCGCAATAAAGAATATCTATCTGCACGTCGCGCGGTCCGACTTCACGGCGTTCGATCGTCAAGGGTCCAAGGGGCTCTTTGGCGTTAAAAGCGGCGATTGCATTTGCTTTGCTCATACGTTTCTCCAAGGATGTTAAAATCTGCAGATAATCTTTGCCCGAAAGGTGCGGGTGCGCAACCTGAACTGAGTGGTAGAAGCGATCGTCTTACCTTAGCTATCGAATTTGGGTGCGCGCTTTTCGCGAATCGCGCTGATACCCTCTTTGAACTCGGCGCTGGCGTAATTAACGCTTTGGCACTGAGCTTCCCGCTCAAGGGCTCGGTTGAGTCGGTCGTCCTCACCACGGAGTGTTTTCAAGAGCTGTGTGACGGCTAATGGGCCACTGGCGCATATTTCACGTGCTATCGAAAGCGCCTGCTCTTCAATCTGTTCAAGCGTCACAATTCGCGATACCAAACCGATCCTAAGCGCCTCAACAGCGTCAATCACCCTCCCCGTCAACAAAAGCTCGCGCGCATACGAATCCCCGACAACCTGCGGCAAAAAGAAGGTGCCGCCCATTCCCGGGTGAAGCCCGAGTTTTACGAAGGTGAAGCCCAACTTAGCGTTCTCGCTGCAAATCCGTATATCGCAGGCACTCGCAACACAGAGCCCAGCGCCGATCGCCGCCCCATTGATCGCGGCTATTAGCGGTACCTTCAGATTACGAATGGAGAGAAATGAATTATAGAACTCGATCATGCGCCGGTGATTTTCTTCCGCCGATAGCTGAATCTTGGCTTCAAGCATTTGCAGGTCGCCACCTGCCGAGAAAGCCTTTCCTTTGCCGGTAAGTATTAGGGCTCGCAGCGGCTTCGTGCGCCGCTCGAGTTCCCCGACAAGCTGCTTGAAATCCCCTGCCATCTTTTCGCTCATGGCATTCAGCGCGTCCGGGTCGTTAAACCAGATACGTCCGATATTTCCGGGAAGCTCCTCGAAGAGAATGGTGGCCATAAAATGAAGCTGGGCTAGACTGAATGTTTGCCCATTCACTGTAGTACTGTATCAACTAAATTAGAAAGAGCACAGTACTATCCCGCCGTAGTCTTATTAAGGGCGTATCAGCTATCCGTTCAATAAACGAACGCGGATACGCCCAGACCGGCTACCGTTGCGAGGGTTTTTTAACCACGCAGGAGCTGGAGTGCAAGCTGTGGCTGCTGGTTGGCTTGCGCCAAGATCGCCGTACCTGCCTGCTGCAAGATGCCTAAGCGTGTCAGTGCGGCTGCTTCTTCAGCGACATCCACGTCTCGGATGCGGCTTTCAGCGGCTTGGAAGTTTTCACGCGCTACCTGCAAGTTACTAATCGTTGTTTCCAGTCGGCTTTCAGCCGCGCCGAGCGTACCGCGGTTTCTTGTTACCGAGGTGATAGCGCGGTTAATGGCGTCAAGTGCGACACGCGACGATGACTGCGACTCGATGTCTGAGGTACTAAGAATCGAGTAGGTATGAATCGAAGAGTTCGCCTGCGATAACCCGAGCGCTTGTAGTGTCGCTTGAACGCCCGAGTAGCTGATCTGCGATGTCGACGTACCGTCGAATCCGACCTGGAACGTTACCGACCCGCCGCCGCTCAGAAGTTTTAGACCGTTGAACTCAGTCGTATACGCAACACGCTCAATTTCCGACATTAGCGCGGTGAATTCCAACTGCAGCGCTGAACGTTGACCGTTACCATACACTCCGTTCGCTGATTGTTCGGCGAGTTCGCCGAGACGGCTCAGGATGTTGGTAATTTCAGCGATCGCTCCGTCCGTAATCGCGACGATAGAGATACCGTCGTTCGCGTTACGTATAGCGACGCTGGCAACGCGCGCATCGATTTTCAGCTTTTCAGCGATCGCCAATCCAGCGGCGTCATCGGCGGCGCGGTTGATGCGCATACCGGACGACAGTCTTTCATAAGCGGTCTCGAGGCGCTTTGTCGTCTGACCGACGTTTCGTTGGGCGGTGATCGACGAGATGTTGGTTCTAATATTGAGCGTCATGGCCTAACTTTCCTTTGTTCAATTACTCACTACGGTTTCCATTACCTTAGTTTAGAGACCCTCTCTTATCGTCCGAGCAACTGCAGTGCGAGCTGCGGCTGTTGGTTAGCTTGCGCCAAGATGGATGCACCAGCTTGCTGCAAGATGTTGATACGAGTTAGTTCTGCGGCTTCGTCTGCAACATCCACGTCGCGGATGCGGCTTTCTGCTGCTTTGAAGTTTTCACGAGCTACCTGAAGGTTACTGATCGTAACTTCAAGTCGGCTTTCTGCCGCGCCGAGTGCGCCGCGGTTTCTGTTGACCGAGGTGATCGCTCTGTTAATTGCGTCGAGCGTCAAGCGCGATGCTGATTGCGACTCAAGGTCGGAGCTGCCGATAATCGAGTAGGTCACAACCGATGATGCCGTTTGCGCCAAACCGAGAGCGGCGAGAGTTACTTCGACGCCTTCATAGGATACTTGCGAGAGCGAATTTCCTTTGAATCCGACTTGGAACACCACTTGTCCGTTACCGGAGAGAAGGCGGAGACCGTTGAATTCTGTGGTGAACGCGATACGCTCAATTTCAGATGTCAGCGCAGCGAATTCGTTGGAGAGAGCTGAGCGCTGTACGTTACCGTACACACCGTTGGCCGACTGTTCTGCAAGTTCTGCCAGACGTCCAAGAACGTTACCAATCTGCCCAATGGCTTGGTCGGCAATGGCGATAATCGAAATACCGTCGTTAGCGTTACGAATCGCGACGCCCGCTACGCGAGTGTCAGATTTCAACGCTTCAGCGATACTGAGACCCGCCGCATCGTCACGCGCTCTGTTGATGCGCAGACCAGATGAGAGGCGCTCGTATGACGTATTCAGTCGAGACGTGCTCGTATCCAAATTCCGCTGAGCGGAGAGCGAAGGGACGTTGGTGCGTAAGTTGATTGACATTGCCTAGTTCTCCCTGGCCAAAAAAATTTCATCCAAATTTTATTAAACTGCTTCGTTGAGCGAGAACGCTTACCTGTAGGTGGGCGCATTCGACTCGCAAGCCATGAAATGCAAGTGCTTTGCCAACTCTAAAAAAAAGCTTTAGCGGGTCAGCTTTGGTGACGATAAAGCGCCCGTAAACTGTGCTTTGGCTTCGAGTACTCTTGAGACATATTGCTGAGTGGATTCAGGAAGATAATCTTCAATATGGTCGTATTGTGAGGGGTCTTTTCCGGCCTGCTGGGCGCGCTGCTGCGCCGAGGCAACTCTACCTTCTCCGGCATTGAACGCGGCTACGGCAAGTTTTTCCAGAGAGGAATTATTTGCAGCGACGATAGTCCTGGTACGGTTAGGAAGTTCCGTCTCCTTGCTAAAGATATCGTGAAGATGACGGAGGTATCCTACCCCTAAGTATACATTCTGTTCCGGGTCAAACGGCTTATATTCGCTTTCGAGCCCCAGACGATTCAAAAGATCACGTCCGGTGCGATCGAGAAGTTGAAATAGTCCCTTACTCTCATGACCGTCGTTGCTGATAGCTCTCGGATTAAATGAAGACTCGCGGGCGACCACTGCCATACCAAGCGATGGATCGACGCCGAACTTCTCCCCTGCTTCCTCGACCATGCCGCGCACTTTAGCCAACTTAGCTTCGCTGCCAAAAGCGACATGACCATTTGCGCCACGGCGTTCAATTGAAACGAGTGTCGGAGTTTTGACATCGACTATTGTTTTATTGTCGGTAGGCTCCTCTATAATGCCCGGTTCAATTGGTTGGAACTGCGGACCGAGCATTTCCGGATTGGAGAATCCTAGCGATGCTCTAAGATGCGCCCCGTCTGCATTCGCATTTAGAAGCGAGCTATCAATTAGGCCTTTTTCCTGACTTTTTTCAGCAGGTTGAAGAAATTGCGGCGCGAGATCGGAGAGCGTATCGCCGAATTCTCCCTCGACCGAATCGGCGGAATTCGGCGTGCTCGAGCTCTTAATCTGCTCGCTAACCTGTCGATATCGCGCTAAAAAATCTATCCGCATAGGGCACTCCAAAGGAGTACCATTGCAGGGGATATGCCAAATGGGCCGATGCTCTTATTTCAGCGGTGAGTCTGCGCTAGGCAATTACCCTAAGGTGCAATCCAAATCACGGAGCGGACTATTCGAATCGAAAGGCGCTGTCTTTGCCGTATCGCCCGCAGAGCTTCCCAAGACAATCTCGCTTGCCGCCTTCAGAAATCCCAAATCAACATCAACCTTCCGGCCCGCGTTCTTAATCACCGTTATATACTGCTCAATTGGCTCCGACGGATCTATTAGATGCATGGCGGCCGCTACCACTGTCGGTGAGCGGCTCGCTCCAAACGAACAGCACACAAGCATGCGCTCGCCTGATTCAATTTGCACACGGGTATAATTAATCGCACTCTTTAAAAGCGTTCGATCGGTCTCGTACGATTCAACCAAGGGAAAGCGGCAATAAGATATCTCCGTTCTCGGGAATATGTCGGGAATCGGCTCCTTATCGGCGAGGTCGACTACGAATTTGATCTCCTGTTGATGCAAGAAACGGATGCCATCAACAGAGCGCAAGTGACCTGCATGGCCAATCCAAATATCGCCAGTGCCGATCTTTGTGGGTGGCTCGAAGATTTGGCTTGGTTTAACGCCTAACATAACTCCCCTTAATTGTGCATCTACGGGCATTATTAAACAATTAGTCGCCCTAAACATCCACTATATTTACATTTTTCAAGATATCAGACGGCCGCTATTACAACTGCGCGGTCCCAGAAGAAAGGGAATTCAGCGCTCTACTTCTGAACGCCCTACCGTAGAGTTCTTTGTCAACGGCCGCCGCCTTTGCCATTAAGCGCTAATTAATAACGGCGCTTCGCCCCTTTTTGCCGCGCATACTGGGGTGATCTCGCAACCACTCATCAAAGGAGGGAACGGCAAAAAGGCTCGCTATTTTATCATCTACGCCATGCGCTACCGCTTCAGCAAAGCGCTGTGGCGAAATATTTTCACGGATTTTGGCAAGTGCCTTTTCAACCTCTGCGGTCAAGCTGGTGAGTAATTCCTGTTCGATCTGCGTAGCACGGATATGCAGAATTTCGCGCCGACGTGCGATCAGGTATTCAGATTCCAGCGTTTGACGAACGCTCTGCGCGCGAACCTCTTCCTTGCGCCGATAGTTCGCCGCAGGATCCAACGGCAGCGGCGCTTGCACGCCCTTCGACGGCAGAACGAACGTCTGCCAATTTTTGACTGCGTGAAAAAAAAATCCTTCCGGACTGCGGCTAATCTTCGGGCTGCGCGATGCGCGAAGATCGTCGAAATAGGAGATGATTCCCCTCACCTTTTCGTGCGCGTTTTCCGGAACGAACTGCATCAACTTCTCTGCCTGCGCTTTCACGATACCGCGGCGAATAAGTTCAAAAGTTAATCCTTCACCGCTCGGAACATTTCCAGATCGGTCGCCGCTTAACTGCGAGACCAAGCGCTGTACATCAGCGCTGCCCTTTGCACTCTGATCCGGAAAAAATGGGATC
Organism: uncultured Bdellovibrionales bacterium; assembly: GCA_964435675.1. Classification (GTDB taxonomy): domain Bacteria; phylum Bdellovibrionota_C; class UBA2361; order UBA2361; family CAYTAW01; genus CAYTAW01. Next base: position 3,744 of record CAYTAW010000021.1, on the reverse strand, counting down.
TCGTTATCGTCCTGATTTGCAATCGGCGGAACGACCGTCATGCCCTTCCCTGCATAGAGCGCAACTTCCATCCCCTGCCCGCGGCCGAGGTACTCAACCTTCGAGAGAAATCCTAACTGCGTCAGCTCTTCAACGGCGGGATCGAGCTGCTGACGGAGCGAACTTGCGAAACGATAATTTCGGGAGATACCGATCTTTTCATGTGCGAGAGTGAAGAGATTTACCTGCACCTTCGACTTGTACCAGAAGTGCTTATCGAGGTAGCGATAGAGTCTTTTTGATACCGCGCTTTTCAGATCGAGATAAAAATCGAGATCGAGTTTTTTGATGAAACCCGCCTGAAATGAGCCAAAAAGCACCTCACTCCAGATAAAAAAGCTCGATTTAGCATCGGGCTCACGGGCATCGTTAATTTCATACGCGTCAACGATGCCGAAGTTTTTCGTGTTGTATAACTTACTTTCATTATCGTAGAAGGCGTTGCTCGCTTTGATGCGCACGCCGCTTAAACGATCGAGCGCGCGCTGCAATCTCGTATAACTCCGTCCCTCAGTCGTCCAGCGCAATATGCGCAAAAGTTCATAGCGCGTGAAGAAGACTTTGCGATTCTTCATGCCGTCATCGACGGTCAGTTTCAAAAGTCCGAGCAGCACTTCGTCATCCGACGCTGTCGGCAATCCGAATTTATCAGCGCCGGTAATGATCCAATCTCGATTAAGGAGCTCGCCGTTCTTTCCTTTTACGACGTCTCGAAACTCCAATGTCTTTATCTTAGGATTACCGCGCGTGGAGAGCATCGCTAACGGGAACTCGGCAAGGTTCATCTCGTCTCGCGAGACTTTCTTGGGAGGATTTACCGGCAGAGCATCCTGCATAGAGACTTAAATAACCCCGAGCTTTGACGAGAGAGAATAACTAACGAAACCGATCACTTAATTTTTTAGAGCTTACTTACTTTTAGTTAGTTAAACAATTAGTGTAAAGGTTATATAGTTTAGTAGTGAGCGGGAAATTACAAGATTAGTTTCGCATGCTTAACATCGAAAATTTATTTGGATGCACGACAACATTTCTTTCATTGCACGATGATCATTCTTTCGAGTCACTATGATCTTTTTTTCTATTCACGATACGTCTACTGCTCATTACACGAATAAATATTATTTCGTCACCCGATAGTTATTCCAATTCACGATCGAATTCTGTAGATTGCGTCAACTAACTATCTGATTTGTCTGTTTGCTGCTGTCCCTTTTTATCGTGAATCAAGATAAATAGGGATGATGCATCTGCTCCGTGCATCTGTCGCTCAGAATAAGGTGGATTTTCACGCCAAATTTTGACAGATTCACTTACATCAAATCACGATTAACTGAGTGAGCGATCTTTCATGATTATTGGTGTCGTCAATCAAAAAGGTGGAGTCGGAAAGACTACCACTGCGGTTAACCTTGGTGCTGCGCTCGCAAAAAAAGAAAAAAAGGTCCTGCTGATCGATTTTGATGCGCAGAGCAATCTGACTACTCACCTTGGAATGGGTGTTAAGGAAGAGCTCGAGGGCAATAAGGCGGCCGAAAGCGTAGACTTCCCTACTATCTACGACGTGCTTAAAGGTCAGAAGAAAATAGACGAGGTAATAGTTAATAGATCCGCCAACTTAGATGTCGTGCCCGCCTCCCTACTCTTAAGTGCAGCCGATCTTGAACTTGGCGGCGTGGTTGGGCGTGAACTGATTTTGCGCCGGGCAATTCAACCGGTGAAAGACAGCTACGATGTCATAATTGTCGACTGTCCCCCTGCCCTTGGTCTTCTCTCTTTGAACGCTTTGGCTGCCGTAGAAAAAGTTATTGTCCCTGTGCAGAGCGAGTACCTTGCTCTCCACGGCGTAAGGCAACTCCTTGATACTATTGATCAAGTTAAGAGTATCTATAATCCTACGCTGATAGTTGGCGGCGTGTTGATTTGTCTACATGATAATAGAAAGCGTCTCGCGCGCGCCGTTTCCGACACCATCCGCGCCTACTTCGGCGATCTCGTATTCGACACAGTTATTCGCGAGAATGTTTCATTGGCGGAAGCTCCTGCGAGCGGACAGACGATCTTCGAATACGCCGAGAGGTCTTCTGGTGCCGACGATTATTCAGCTTTAGCGGAGGAAGTATTAAATGGTTAAGAAGAAGTTGGTGCTCGCGAATAATCCCCTGCTCTCTGGCCCGGCACTTCAGGACCGGGATAAGCTTGGAGTTCCCTATCGCGAATTAAAGATCGCATCTATTGAGCGCGATCCAAAGCAGCCGCGCGTTACCTTCGACGAAGCGAAGTTACAAGAACTTGCCTCTTCTATTAAGACCTACGGAGTATTGAGCCCTATTCTTGTTCGTCCTAGTGCGGTTCCAGGACATTATACATTGATCTCCGGTGAGCGCCGCACGCGTGCAGCGCAGTTGGCAGGACTCTCCTATATTCCAGCGATGATTGAGCAAGGCGATGACAGCTCAGAGGCGCGCACACTTGCAATTCAGCTGGTTGAGAATATCCAGCGCGATGATCTGACACCGCTGGAGCGTGCGCATGCTATTGGAGCACTTAAAGACAGTTACGCACTGAGTGTTCGTGAGATCGCCGAGCGCCTTGGAGTTTCAAAGAGCATGGTGCAGCGCAGTTTGGAGATTCTCGATCTACCAGCAGACCTTTTAAACGCTTTGCGTGAAGGTGCCGCAGAATCGAAGGTTTTAATGCTCGCAAAGATTGAAGACCCTGAAATTCGCGCCAGCTATTTGAAGGACCTAAACGTTCTTACCCGCTCGCAGCTCGAAACCAATCTCGAGAGGTCCAAGGAAGTTTCGAGGATCGGTGAAAGCCGTTCTCCGCTTACAGCAGAGGATCAACGTATCGTCGATGAAATCCAACGCTCGCTCGGTCTCCGCGTAAGACTCTCCCGCTCCGGCACTGATGAGGACGCGGGAAGACTTGTGATTGACTTCTATTCAAGCGAAGATCTCCAGGCCGTGTTCCGCAAACTGGTCGCCGACGCCTAAGCTGACGTACTTGCGTCGCCTAAGCATTAGCGAATGCGTGTCCCACGGTGGGACACTTTTTAAGCCTCAATAAGCAAATGAATACAGGCCAATTTTAGCGGTGATTTTTGTCCCACGGTGGGACAGTGCCACGAGCAGAATGGCCACCGCCGGCGAGCTTATTATATGTCGAAACTAAACTTCAATTTTCCCATATCTCACCCGGGGCTCGATTATTTGGACGACCTTGATATATGGAAAGGAGGGCACTTTGGCGTTGAGAAGATCACCGCACTAATGCGCTTCCTTGGAAACCCTCAAGATAGGATACGTACCTTCCACGTAACTGGCACGAATGGAAAGGGAACTACCTCAACTGTTTTGGCGTCAATTTTAGGAGCATCCGGAGCTAAAGTCGGCTTAAATACGTCTCCACATCTCTTTGATCCCAATGAACGCATTGTCGTTGATGGCAAACCAGTTGATTATGAAGCAATAGGGGAGGCTGCGATAGTTGTTCGCGATGCTTCAGAACGGACTGGAATTCAGCTCTCATTTCACGAGGGTATAACAGCAACCGCTTTCATTGTATTTCGCAATTTGAATGTCGACTGGAGTGTGATTGAAGTTGGGCTCGGCGGGCGCTTTGACGCCTCAAACGTAATAGCGAAGCCAGTAGCTTCGATAATCACGACAATCGATTTAGACCATCAGCACATATTAGGCG
>CAYTAW010000020.1:5132-15977 GCA_964435675.1 uncultured Bdellovibrionales bacterium | reverse complement strand
CTCGCGGTCCTCTGGGAAAGCGTGCGCGGTAAGGGCCACAATCGGCAGACGGTTCCCCTCTTTCTCTCCGGATCGAATTGACCGCGTCGCTTCCAATCCGCCCATAACAGGCATTTGGATATCCATGAACACAAGCGAAAACTTTTGATCGCTTAATTTCTTGATCGCCTCGAGACCGTTTTCAGCAATTTCAACTTGGTACCCGCTCTTTTTCAGTACTGCGCTGATAAGTTTTTGGTTGACTAGATTATCCTCGACCACCAAAATCCGCGGTGCCTCGTGCGAGGACAACAGCGGGATCGGGGCAGCTTCAACAGGCACGGCGCGCACGCGTTCCTTAGCCAGTGGAAAGGTAAGCTGAAAACTAAACTGGCTGCCTGAACCCATCGCGCTGGCGATCTCGATATTCCCGCCCATCAATTCAACTAGTTTCGAGGCGATTGCTAGGCCGAGACCTGTACCGCCATATCGGCGCGTCGTCGATCCGTCAGCTTGCGTAAATGCGTCGAAAATTTTCTCTTGCACTTCAAGCGGAATACCGATGCCGGTGTCATTCACTTCGAATCGAACAGTAATATCGGCGGAACCGGTGCGCTGAACGCGCACACAAACGCAGACTTCGCCATGATCCGTAAATTTAATCTCATTTCCGACGAGATTGATCAGCACCTGCATCAGACGCGTCGAGTCACCAATTATAAATTCATGGAGGTGCTCGTCAATTTCACTGCGAAGGGCGATGCCTTTAAGCGTTGCCGTGGCGCCCAGCATCTGAATGACCTGATTGACCAGTTTCGGAAGCGATACTTCGATATGCTCTAGATCCATCTTCTTCGAGTCGATCTTCGAGAAGTCGAGAACATCATTAATGAGTGAGAGCAGCAGCCGTGCCGAGGAATCAATTGTTTCGACGAAGCCTTTCACCGCAGCATCAAGCGCTGGCATCTGATTAATTAGATCGGCGAATCCGATAATGGCATTGAGCGGCGTTCGCACCTCGTGGCTTAGATTTGCGAGGAACTGCGATTTTATCTGAGCCGTTTTGAGCGCGCTTTCACGCGAAGCGACCAGGTCGGATATATTTACCGAAACCAGAATTATCCCACCTTGCGATCCATCGGGGCGATACCATGGCTGTACCGTCCAATTCAAGAAGAGACGATCGCGATTCAACGTAACGGCGTCCTCGTCGAGCCTAATACACTCACCGGCTAGCGCCCGTTCGCAAATCGCTCTGAAACGTTCAGATATCTCCGGGAATACTTCAAAGTGCGAGAGATCGTGGAGGTCGCGCGTGCCATCGGTAAACTCGGTCGACCATTTGTCGCTGTATTCAATATAGCGTAACTGCATGTCGAGCATGGTCATAGCCACTGGGGCATTGCGAATCAGCGAACGCATCTGAGCTTCTTCACGGCGCAGCGCCTGTTCGACGCGCTCGCGTTCGGCGATCTCAAGGACCAACTTGTGGGTGCGATCGGCGACGTGTAGCTCAAGCTCATCGTGCGCAGCCTGTAGTCTGCGATCTCGCTGCTCTATTTCACTGAGCATTTGATTAAATCCGGCCATTAGGTCGCCGGTTTCATCTTGGGATTGAATATCGGCGCGGATCGAATAATTTCGGGTAACAGAAACTTGACGGATAATGCGCGCCAAATACATCAGTGGACGAGAAATTACCCCCTGAAACTTGGAGGCAAGTGCAAAGGCGACGACAAGCGCAATCGAAAAAATTAAAAGAACTATTTGCGCGAAATCGTTCATGTGCACATGCACTCCGCACAAAGTCGAATCTATTGTTACGAGCCCGATGCGCTGGTCAGCAGAATTTACGGGCTTGGTAACGGAGTATATCTTTTCCGATGCCGGCCGATTTGCTGGTTTAAGAGCGCTCGTATGATCAGTAATCAGATAGTTGGCGAGTATCGTGTTATTGCTACGATAGATCGTAGCGCGTTTAATTGCCGGATTTGCCTTGAGTGAACGCAGTAAATCTTCGCCCGCTTTCTGGTCATCTGAACGGAGAATTGGCTCAGCGGTTGACGCAAATATCTCCGCGAGAACGTTAAGATCGGAGAGCAGGTCAAGCTCCTGAGCGCGTTCTTCGGCCCAATAGAACATCAATCCGGTAATAGTAAGCACGCCGAATGAAACACCGACGATCAGCGCTATCAGCTTTCTTTTAATCGAGAAATTTTTCTTCATTACCCTACCGGCACGCCCGTGATTACAGCGCAGAAGAAAAACATCAACGGCGTACGCTACCTAGCTATCTTTTTCGACACAGAAGAGTGAAAGCCTAAGATCAATATTGGCAATTGCAACTTATTGAAATAACGAGCAAAGATGGCGATAATACGCTTAAACCCAATGATCAGAATAGTTAGCTGAAACGGTTCTGGACCACCGCCCGCGGCAATCGCCGACTCCACTTACCGGTAAGTCCACGCAGAATACGCCATATATCCCCACGCGATAAGGAATAACGTTCCGCCGAATGGGGTGATTGCTCCGAGCCAGCGCACGCCGGAGATGGCAAGCACGTAGAGCGAGCCGGAGAAGATTACAATTCCCGCACCGAACATGAGCGCAAGACGAAACGCTTGCCCTTCGTCGAATACTTTCAGTGCCGACAAGGCACCGACCATTAACAAACCTAATCCATGAATAAAGTGATAGAAAACGGCTTTATCGAAGACTCCACGAGAATACTCATCAAGGCGATCACGCAGCGCATGCGCGCCAAATGCTCCGGCTGCCACGGCCAAAAAAAGAAAGAGCGCGCCGGCGGCAACAATTCTTCCAATCACAATGTCTCTCTCACCAGTTGTTCGAGTTCAGCGCTCCGTTCCGAAGCGCGCCGAATCGCGCGGCGAAAGATGGCGGCGACGTCTCCTTCCGAGAGTACCCGAATTGCCGCTTCGGTCGTCCCACCTTTCGATGCCACGCGCGCGCGCAGCACATCTTCATCGTGATCGTTATCCGCCCACAGCCATGCGGCGCCAGTTAAGGTTTGAGCGATTAAAATATTCGCTTCAGCCAAAGAAAAGCCGAGATCCTGAGCGGCAGCTTTCCAAGCATTTAACACGTAATAAAGATACGCCGGTCCCGACCCGGAAATCGCGGTCGCCGCATTCAGCATGTCCTCTTTTTTTAATTCGAGCGATTCGCCGACCGCGTCAAAAATCTTTTGCACCTCTTCACGGCGCTTTTCGGGAAGTTCTGGCGCACAATAAAATGCCGTCATTCCAGATCCGATAATCGCCGGTAAATTCGGCATCGATCGAACGACCAAGGCGTGCCCATTCAGCGCCTTTTGCAAAACATTGAGCGAGACACCCGCAAGGAGCGAAATCACCACCGTGTCTTTCTTAAGCAGCGGCGCACACACCTTGGCGCACTCCCCAAGATCTTGCGGTTTCACGGCAAGCAAAAGGTAGTCCGACCCGAGGGTGGTAAGCGAATCGCTGCAACGGCAGCCCAGCTCTTGAATTAGCGCTTCGCGCCGTTCAGCGCGGCGTTCGACCAGTTCGAGAGAGTCAGAAGAAACAATCCCGCTGCGGATCAATCCCTCCGCAAAGGCGCGCCCCATATTTCCGCAGCCGACGATGGTCAGTGAAATCACTCGCCGCGTCCTCTTTCTGCATTCTCAACTTCGGACACAGAGCCGCCGCGCAATCCAAGAAACTTGAGCATCTGATCGACGAGTACGTCGTAGTCTTTCTTGTCGCCCATGTTCAGTCGGTACTCGTTCAAAACTTTAATTTGCATGTCGTCGCGCCATTCGAGCCACGCCTGCTTGGAAACTTTTTCGAAAATCTCTTTTCCGACTTCACCCGCAAAAGGCGCTTTTTCAAGTCCGGGCAGATCTTTCTTATATTTCACGCAATGTACGGTGCGCTGTGTGTCTGACATGTGAATTCCTAGAGATTAATGTGCTAGCAGGTTACTGATTTAGCATACGGATCGCAACACGAGCGCGTACGGGAAGGTGCGCCTCTTCACACGCCCCACTCGCATTTTTTAAGGGCAGACTGGTTCCCGGCGCCGGTTGGCACCTGGTACAAATTCACCCCAAATAACCCCGAATTCACCAAAACGGGGCAATTTTCACCCACTTTTAAATTTTAAATGAATATTTTCAGCGGGTTATCCGGGCTGATTATTTTACAAAGTTGGTACAACTCCGTGACAGCTCCATGACAAATGGACTCCATAAGTATGAGATTTTTCAATCCATGCTGAGGCGTTGGGAATGTGGCCTCAGGGTTTTTGAGAAAAAAATTGGAGGACGAAATGGAGCAGATGGTAAAAACGGACAAAGAGTTAATCGAAGCACTCAAACTTGGCGATGCTTCGAGCTTTGACGAACTCCTTAAGCGCTACAGCGAGAAGGTTCACAACCTCGCAATGCGCATCACTCGCAACGAAGAAGACGCGGAAGAGATTCTGCAGGACGTCTTCGTGACCGTTCACCAAAAAATCGACAAGTTCGAAGGCAAGTCGGCTTTTTCCAGCTGGCTCTATCGCGTTACTGCAAACACCGCGTTCATGAAGCTCCGTAAGCGCCGTCAAACTCCTTCCGTCTCTCTGGAAGAATTCGGTTCAAGCGTTCGCGACAGCTGGGTGAGCAAGAAGAGCGAAGATTGCGACGTAGACTATCTCTCATCGCGCCACGAACTGCGCGCGGCCCTCGAAGAGGCCGTTGAGCGTCTTCCTGAGGAATACCGCACAATATTCGTGCTTCGTGATGTTGATGGGCTCTCGAGCCAAGAAGTTGGCGAGATTCTCGATATATCGGTTCCCGCAGTTAAGTCGCGCCTTCACCGTTCGCGCCTTATGCTGCGTAAGAAACTGCAAAAGTACTACGAGGAATACAGCGCGAATCCATCAGTTCCGTACGGGAATGGATTCGCCACTCCTTCGCGCTACTTGTACGCTGCGAATTAACATTGTGCCACTTACCGTAGAGTAATAAGGCACAATTGTATCTCGCCATAGCCCGACTGCGCTAAACGCATTGTCGAGGCTCATTCGAGGCGGAGGCGGGTTTAGTTACTAAGGTCATTAGGTTGCGTAATCAGGTTTTTTCCGGCACACCCGCCGCGCGGTTTGAAATAAAAGCGCGGCGGTTGAATTTTCAAAGAGAATTCAAGAACTCAATTAATTTCGCGCGTTCGTCAGCAGCCAGGTTTTTAAATCGATCCTGCGCTCCTGCCGCCTCACCGCCATGCCAAAGAATTGCTTCTTCGACCGTGCGGGCGCGCCCGTCATGAAGATAAACCACCTTCCCGCCGCGAAGTTCAGCGGCAAATCCGAGTCCCCAGAGAGGCGTTGTACGCCATTCACGCCCGGATGCAGAAAATTCGGCGCGCTTATCGGCTAAACCGGTACCCATATCGTGGAGCAGCAAGTCGGTAAACGGGTGGAATTCCTGATTACTGAGCTCCGGGTCGGCATAATTACCCGTTGTCATCGTCATGCGATGACAGGCATCGCAGCCAATTGTTTTAAAGAGTTCCTTTCCAGCTATGACCCGCTCGGCCTCCTGATTCTTTGCGCGGGGCACCCCGGCCAATTTCTGATAGGCGGTGAGTAAGGTCAGCGATTCGTCATCGAACTCTATCTGCTTATTTCTGCCTGGAATGATACGTGTGGTAATACCGATATCGTGAAAGAGCGCGGCAGCGGTTTGCTGTTCGACCGTCGTGTGCGAGCCGCGAAAACCAAATCGGCCAATTGCGTATTCGCCGGTCACGGCATCGAGCACGTAATTCGGGTGCCCCGAAATGCCGTCGCCGTTCACATCGTCTGGATCGTTATTTTCAAGAATCACCGAATCGGGTATCGCCTCCAATAGCCCTGGCCCAATCACCGGAGGCGTCATGCGCAGTGAGCTGACCAAGCCGCGCCGATTCATATCTTCAATTATAAAATTAACAAGCGGACGGCGAAGCGTATATGTGGTGCCATCCGGGTATTTGCCCTTAACTGACTTCCACTCGAGCGTCACCGAAGCTTTGCGCGCACCGCGCACCGATTGATCGAGTATCTGCTCGCCAATTCCGGGAACGTCGCGGGGCGAGCCGTCTTTTTTTAGTCCCTTCAGACTCACCTTGAGCACCATCGAGCTGCCCTTACGGTTGGTCTTAGAAAACTTGGTCGGACCCTTTCCATTATCGAGATGACACGCGCCACAGCCCGAGTTTACGAAATCAGGTCCAAGTCCGGTTGACTTCTTGAACTTGGAATGAAACTTTCCGAATCCGCCGAGTTGAATCATTTTGCGCGCTTCGTCGGTTACATTGGGCGCGTTGACTTGAATTGCTGCGCGCCCTGGAAGGCCCGAGGTGAGAGCGCCTCCAAGTTCGGTAATATCTTGGCCATAGAGCGGCGCCCCCTGAAATGCTATCAGAGTTCCCAAAATCAACTGGCGGCTAAAATTCATCATTACTTAAAAGTTGCGGTTCGACACAATATACCAAGCACCGAGCAGCTTGTCTTTTCCCCATGCGACCAAGGTGGACTTCCCCCAAATCTTCATTGATTTAAGGGAGCTAGGTCGGTCATCAGTAAGTACCACTATCATAAAATCCCATATTATTTGGCGCTATTCAAAGCTCGCAAAAGGTCCCGTCAACCGTTTTACACTAGACATTACCAACGCTGCTCGTGGGCCAACACTCAGTCCGCGTTAACACGAATAGTGTGATCTCTCTGAAATTTTACACAAGCTTCATTCGTAACTTTTGAGCGCGAAAGAAATACGGCGTTAAGATTGGGCATTTTTGAAAGATTTGATTCAATGTATCCCAAGCTCGCATCGGTAATATTTGGGCATCCGTCAAAATTGATCACAGTAATTACGGTGAGCAATTCAGCAAAGCGTGGATCCACTACGAGATTCATAATGTCACGATCGAGTAGAGTGGCTGCCTTTCCGCCAACATACAAATAACCGCCAGGGGAAACACACTGCGAGAAGTCGAAGAAAACAGGACGATCCTCGACACGACGCTCGGGAAGCATCGCCGTTGCATCAAGCAAGGACTCCCGACGGGTATCGCCACGCGGATCGGGGATTTGAGAATTATAGGTAGCCATCTAACTTTCTCATTAACTATGCAGCCCTCAGCATAGCAACGGCTCGCTATTACGCAATTTTATGAACCAAAAAGCCGAAATCAAAGAAGTTTTTCCTGCAACACTCGGCCGCAGAATGAGCTTGAATAATCCGCGGATCTAGTCCGTAATTATTGTACTAGCCGCCCGTTGGGATTGCTTCCGAAAAATGTCCGTTTAGGTCTCAACGGATAGATAGGTGTAACTCTCTAACGCTTCCCGGTAACGCTTTTGGAAAAACGCGGTATCTTCATTGGACATCGTGCCATCTTTCAAGGCGCGCTCAATTGAAACGCGGAGTCGCTCCATCAAGTCTTGCGGCTCATACTGAACATAGCCGAGAGCTTCGCGAACGCAGTCGCCTTCGACGACGTGTGTAAGTACCGTGTGACCTTCCGGATCGATATCGACGTGCACGGCGTTAGTATCGCCGAAAAGATTGTGCAGGTCGCCCAAAATTTCTTGATAAGCGCCCACCAGGAATATCCCGATATAATACGGCACGCCATTCTTCATCGGATGAAGATTGATGTAGCGCTTTACGTCCTTGAGATCGATAAAACGGTCTATTTTTCCATCACTGTCACAGGTCATGTCGGCAAGAATTGCGCGGCGTACCGGCTCCTCATTTAGGCGGCGCACCGGCAGGATCGGGAAGAGCTGATCAATTGCCCATGAATCCGGCATTGATTGGAACACGGAGAAATTGCAGAAATAGGTGTCTTTCAACCAATCGGCGACACGATCGAGATCCTCGGGCTTGTATTTAAGATCTCGCGAGAGACTCTCTATTTTAGCAAGCACATGCCAGAAAGAAGTATCGGCCCACGCGCGTTCGATCAATGTCAGGTCGCCTTGAATAAAGCGCGACAGCAGTTCTTCGCGTTGGCTCAATACGTCGTGCAAAGTTTCCTGGAGATTTTTAACGCTCAAATTATTGTGCAAATATTCAAGCTCTTTAAGCACTGGATGATCCGTCGGTGGCGACTCAAGGGTCGTTACCACATCCAAGGTCGGAGCTACGTCGACCACTTCGGTAATCAAAACTGAGTGGTGTGCGGTAATTGCGCGGCCCGCTTCTGTGACGATATCGGGAGGTGCAATGCGCGCATCGAGGCACGCTTCGGAAATTCCGTACACTACGTCGCGCGCGTACTCTTCGAGCGTGTAATTCATCGATGAATCGAAATTAGTCTTCGACCCGTCATAGTCAACCGCAAGACCGCCCCCCACATCGAAGAAGCTGAGCATCGGGCAGAGCATGGCAACTTCGGTGTACATGCGCGTGGCCTCTTTTAAGACACGCTTGATAGCCGAAATTGAAGTAATCTGGCTGCCCACGTGGAAATGGAGCAGTTTTACCCATTCTTCACGCTCGTTCTTTTTGAGCATTTCAATAGCCGTCATTAACTCAGCAGTGCTCAACCCGAACTTTGCCTGATCGCCCGCCGACGATTCCCAACGTCCGCTGCCCTTAGTAACCGGTTTCATGCGCAGACCGACTTCGGCCTCGATTCCGAGCGAGCGCGATGCGTTGAGGATCTGCTCGACCTCTGAGAGCTGTTCGATGATGATGATAGTGCGTCGGCCAAGCTTGCGGCTCATCAAAGCAAGCTCTATATACTCCTTATCCTTGTATCCGTTGCAGAGCAGCAGCGCTCCCGGGGTATCATGCATCGCCAGTACGGCGATCAGTTCAGGCTTACTGCCCACTTCAAGGCCAAGCCGGCTTTCGCGGCCGGCAAGCCGAACGCAGTCGACCACATGCCGCTGCTGATTAACTTTAACCGGAAAGACACCACAGTAGCTGCCGCCGTAGTTGAATTCCTCAATCGCCTTATTGAATGCGCCCGAAATGCGCTGAACGCGGTCGCGGATAATGCCATCGAAACGCAGAAGAACCGGAACGTTGATGCCGCGCTGCACGAGCGAATCGACCAGGGTAGAAATGTCGATCTCGGCGCTATCACGGCTGGGGCGTACGACGACGTTACCCTGCGCGTTGACGGAAAAGTAGCCTTCGCCCCAATTGTCGATTCCGTAGAGTGCAGCGCTTTTTCCCGAGTTCCAAACGTCCATCAAGGATACCTATAAAAAAACTCTCAATACCATCAACGGAACTAAAACAACAGAGTAAGCTTCTAAAATTTACAAATTATTTACAGGCCGGCTGGCGCAAGCTGGAAGCTCGCGAGGCGTTCAGGGGTGGAGAATTTCGGCGCATAGCCGAGAAGGTCGCGCGCGCGTGTGATATTGAAGTAGTGACTGGTTGCCATCTCTTTGACGAGGAATCGGGTCAAATACGGCTCATTTTTGGAGCGCGTCGCCCGGCTGATAAACTCGCAGACCACGGCGATGGCCTCAGCCGCGGCGCGCGGAACCGCGCGGCTGACCGGCGGAAGACCGGCGCACTCGAGAATCTGATCGACCCACCACCAGAGCCGTACCGGCTCGCCCTGAGTGATAAAGTACGCTTTCCCTCGGCTCTCGGGGCGAGACGCAAGCGCCTCCGCGGCTAAAAGATGCGCGTCGACGCACTCGTCGATGTAGGTAAAATCGCTGAGATTGGCGCCTCCGCCAATTCTCACCAGACGGCCGGCGCGAGCCCGCTCAATGACCGTAGGAATTAAATTTACATCCCCAGGTCCCCAAATTAAATGCGGCCTAAGCGAGAGCGCTGACAGTCCGCCGCTGCCGTCTGCGGCGAGCACTTCCTGCTCGGCCAGAGCTTTTGTGGCCGGGTAGTGCGCCAAATAGTGGTCGGGATACGGGTAACTTTCGTCGACGCCGCAAAGGTCCTCGCCTCCGGCAACCACGCTCGGGGAGCTGGTGAATACAAGCCGCGAAACCCCCGCCTGCTGGCAAGCGCGAATCACGTTGCGAGTACCTTCGACATTAACGCGGAAAAAATCTTGGTAATCACCCCACATTTCAACTTTTGCCGCCGCATGAAAAACGACGTCGGCTCCCGCAAAAGCCTTTGTCAAACCGCCACTATCTTCGGCCAAGTCGGCCTTAAGGCACTCAGCGCCCCACTCGGTTAAAAAAGGATATTTCCCTCGGGCCACCGAGAGCACTTGGTAACCTTCGCCCAGCAGGCGCTTGACGAGATAGCGGCCGACAAATCCGCCGCCCCCGGTAACGACCGCGCGGCGTTGGCTCATTCGCGATTCTCCTCTTCAGTTGCCCAGACGCTAAGGCGGTCGCGGTAAATTTTGGCATTGTGCCGGGCATCGACTGGAAAGCTCTGGTGGAAAAAAACTTTCTTAATTTTTTCAGATATTTTGTCCTGCGAACCCAGGTAAAGCAGCTCGCGCCGGAACATCTCGCGCTCATCGCCATCCTTCGGCCAGTAGTGCGAAAATGGTTCGACAACGATCGCCGGCTCGCCCCGTTTGCCGAGCGCCACTAACGCGCTCCTTTTTACCTTCGGATGGCGATTGAATATGTTTTCCACGGGAACGCTGTAGTACACATCCCCCTCAAAGGGAACGACATGCACCTTTCGGCCACAAAAATAGAGCCCGCCGTCGCGATCAAGATACCCGACGTCTCCCATACGATGCCAAATCGTCGATCCATCACGGATCTTCCCCGCGTTAAGGTCTGACGGCATATTGAAATATGCCGAACTAACGTTGACGCCGCGCACAATGATTTCACCAATTTCGTAAGGAGCGCTAAACTTTATCTCAGCGAAATCGTGAATCGGCTGGTCAACCG
>CAYTAW010000020.1:0-5122 GCA_964435675.1 uncultured Bdellovibrionales bacterium | reverse complement strand
ATGACTTTCAACTCGATGCCGCTAATTGGCTTGCCTACATACGTTCCCAGTTCACCACCAGTTGAAAGCTCTTGTTTCGCCTCACTAATTTCTGAGTTTGAGACAAGAGTCACGGGCAGCGCTTCGGTAGCGCCGTACGGCGTATATGCCTCCCCGTGTGGAAGCACTTGCTTGAGCTTCTTTAAGACATCGCGCGACACCGGCGCACCCGCCATAAAGATCTTCTCAATCGAAGGGAGAAATATGCGCGATCGAATGCAGTACTCACTGATCTTATTCCAGAGTGTCGGAGAACCGAACGAATAGTGAATGCCAAGGTCGTTAATTAACGTTACCATCTTAAGCGGATCCACCGTCAGCGGGCGCGAGGCATCGATCGGACCGAACACACTGCAAATGCCATTCGCCAAATGAAAGAGTGAGAAAATGGTCAGCAGCGGTAAATCGCGCTTGCCCGCCTCCAAACCGAACGTTTCGCGCAGAATGGTCAGCTGCGCTTCGACCATCTCTTGCGTGAAGACGACTCCCTTCGGACGCCCCGTCGCACCGGAAGTAAAAGCAACCAACGCAACCGGCGCACCAGCGACTTCATCAAGCGGAGTCGAAGCGAATTTTTTAAGGAACGAGAGGTTTGGTCCTAATCCATACACCCACTCGCTCGCAACGATGTGAAATTTTATAGACTGGAATGATTTGCGCCTCAACATGCGCAATAGCTGCGCCTTAGGCGAACCAATGAAAACGTCGGGTTCAATCTCTTCGATACATTTGACGAGGTTTTCCTTGCCCATCCCCGGGTCGAGATAAAATGGCACTGCACCGCGCGCCATGATGGCGTAACTCAGCGCGAGAAACTCTGCTCCGCCCGGAACGAGCATCAGAACTTTATCGCCGACCTTGAGACCAAGCGCCGCCAATCCGCGCTCATACTTTGTCACCAATTGGCGCATCGAGCGAAAATTGAGGTGCTGATAGTGCACCATGTCTCCAAGAAATGCGGGAGATATGACTGCTTCCGAAAGCGGAGCATCAACGGCGCGCTGCGAAAGATGCCGTACGAGTACCGCCTGATGCGGGTTATGTGTGGTCTCCGCCGAATGCCGGGGCGCCGATTCACCGCGCAGGAATTTGGTGATCGCGCTTCCGGCCGCTTCAGGTTCATCTTCGAGAACCAAGTGCGATGCGTTCGGAAATTCGAGAATCTCGGCGTGCGGAAAGTGCTCCGCTACGCGGCTCAACATTTCCCGGTGGAAGCACGGATCGCGGAGACCCCAGACAATCTGCACGGGAATATCCGCCAACGTCGGAATTCCTACCGCTAGCTCCATCATCTGAATGTATGTCGGATGATCGTTATCGAAAGGAATATCGTCGACGAAATCCCATATTGCCTCACGTTCAAAAGCGGAGCGATACGGGAACATATAACCCTGACGAACCTCCTTCGGTAATTTCTTGGCGACGCCGTAGTCCGTCGTTACGCGCAAAAAGTTGCGCGTATGCCGCGTCAAAAAACGCCCGGTGATTGCGCTCGCCGCTAGCTTAATGATCAGCGGCAAACTCTCGGTCTCGGTTAAAGTTGTATTTAGGTAAACCAAACGCTCAAGCGATTCAACGCGGCGGATAGCGACGCCAGTACCTATCGATCCGCCCCAGTCATGCATCACTAACGAAAACTTTTTGATTCCCAAAGCATCAATCAACTCGAGCGTTTGGTGAATGCGATCAATCGCGCGGAAGCGTTTGCCGGCGGGACGCTCTGAAAGTCCGCAGCCGACATAATCGGGAACGATTACCCGGAAGTATGGCGCAAGCTGCTGAATTAAATTGCGGTAATAAAAAGCCCATGTAGGATTTCCGTGCAGCAATATCGCCACGGGAGCATTACTGCCCGCTTCCGTATAGTCGATATAATGAACAGTTCCGTCTTTAAGTTGGCAATAATGCGATTCATACGGAAAGTGCTTTCGCACCGCCGCAGGAAGTGTAGTTCTGCCAGATATTTTTTCAGCGGGCGCGAGCGAGAGCACTACCACTCAATTCCCATAAAGAGCGAGTTCAAACCGCTTCCGAACGCGGTAAGGAGTACTTTCTCGCCAGCTTTCATATTTTTCTCTTTGGTGCCAAGCGCCACGGCCATCGGCAACGAAGCTGAAATCAAATTTCCGTACTTCTTGTAGATCGTGTATTCCTTGGCGATATCCAGGCCCATCTGCTTGTAAAACGCATCGTTCACTTGCCGCCCAACCTGATGGCAGAAGATGTGATCAACATCGTCGTTCGACCAGCCAAGCATTTCCGAAGCGTTGCCCCAGGTTCTCGCACCAAGCTCTGCGGCCGCCCCGATCAACTTCGATGACTCCGTGTACATGACCGGGACAAACCCTTTAGTCATTTTATAGAAATAATCACCATCGCCTTTACAAAGATCATTGAACTGCGTAGCTGAACGCGCCGCACCGCCAAGAAGACGGTGCTTGTTGGTCGCCACGCTTTCGTGCGCAAGCACCATTGCCACGCCACCGCTTCCCAACGTGTAGGTTGGCAGCACGCGAATCAGCTCATCTCGTGTCAGCGTGTCTTGGTTTTCGAGGATGAACTTAAAATTGTGATCGAGAATGCGATGAACGGTTTCTCCTGATACAACGACTCCAGCCTTAACGATGCCGGCTTCTATCATCTGCGCGAGCATCATCATTCCGTTCGAAAAGCCGATGCACGCGTTGCACACGTCCATCGCCATGACTGTCTCGGGTAAATCAAGATTGCGGTGCACTATGCACGCGGTTGCAGGTTCAAAATAATCTCGGACGACGGAACAGCTGAAGAGAGCTTGAAGATGTTTTTTATCGAAGCCAACCTGATCGATCGCGTCTTGGCAGGCAACTGTGGCGACATCGCTTGGAGCCAAGCTCGGATCGAAAAGATGGCGCGTCGAAATACCCGTCATTCTTTCGAGCGTACCGAAGGGAATATCCAGCTTTTTATAAATTGGAGCGAGTCGATCTTCTATCTCGGCTGAGGTTAACTCGATAGGGGCAAGATTGACACCGATTGACTCGATGCAAACGTTCTTAAACTTGAATGATATCATGGATTTAACTAATAAGACCTAAACTATCAGGCCTACTCTAGCAATTCCATTTCAAGATGTCACATAGAAGAGCGTTTTGCAGGCTATCTGCATCACAACACCCTATCACGGGTTCAGGCGCTACCCGACAGTCACCGCACACTAAACGCAATTCCGGTATTCGAATGAATATCGCCGTTACGAACGCCTGATACCTGTCACATTTGAGCGAATGTTCGTGTCTCGAAAACATTTCAGCCGGCGCGCTCCCACAACTTAGATAAGCCACTGTTTATGTTGTACCACCTTAAAATTATGGAGCACTGATATGGAACCTTCTACCTCACCTGCATCCGATACAACCCTCACTAGTAGTCCGACGCATGTACCGCCGCCTGCTGAAGAAACGGCCGTACCGGTCACTGCCCACGGATACGACTCGCCGCTAAACACCTCGGCTCACCCCGAGTCAGCGCGCGATGTAGCGCAGCAATCGCAAATCGAACACTCCCCTGAGGCGCAGAAAAGCGTTTCGACGATGAGCGATCGACTAAACCGATTTGGAGAGGCGGTAAGCGCACGGTGGAGTAAACTGCCTACTATGAATAAATTGCTCGGTATAATGTCGAGCGCCGTTACGGTAATGGAGGTCGCCTGCGCTTTTATGAGCCCAGCCACCTTCGGCAACCATATAGCCTTTGCCGCGGTCAACGCGCTGCTCACGTACGGGTATCTTTCCGGATACATCTCATTCGATAAGCCTGGTGCAGAAAAATAAGCCCTCAAAAGAAACCGGGAGGATTCACCGCGCGGTGCTCCTCCCAGTTTCTACCACTTGATCCCGGCACATGAACGTTCATACCGGTTACGGTAATGGAGATCGCCTGTGCGATCAGCTCCCCTGCAGCATTAGGCAACCATATTGCCCTTGCGGTAGTGGACGCGCTTATTACCTATGCATATCCATCCAGATTAATCTCTTTTGATAAATCCGAACGAGAGAAATAGCAGCTAAAAGCGCGCCGGGAGATGGCGGAAGTTGCCTCTCTCCCAGCTGCGAAGATCTCAGTACTGAGTTAGTAGTTGAGCTGAGCTTGCAGCGCAACCCGCGACTCGTCGCGCAAGGTGGTGTAAGAGAAGTCGTTGGTGTTCGTGCGTTGGTTCGTGAATGTATACATCGCGGTCAACTCGAACTCTTTGAACGGCGAGAATTCAATACCCGCGTCGAATTCGTTAATTGATGCGCTCGGTGCATTCCGTCCGAATTTTCTACCGCCGTCATAGTACTGCCAGCGGAGGAACGGGAAGAGCGTACCGTGATCGGTATCGATCTTCATATTCGCAAGAACATACCCACCCTGTAGCGATCGCTCTTCAATAGTTGAAAAGTCTTTCGAAAGTTCAGGGCCTTCACCCCAGTTCCATTCAGCTTCGATTCCGAATGGCTGAGGATAAAGGACTGCCGTTACTCCAGCACGTCTATCGGTTAATCCGTCCTTATTGTAACTTGGCTCGAAAGGCTCCTCGCTTCCTTCCAGCGTAATCTCACGAGTACGCGGTACGAACTTGCCAGTATATGCCTGTACGCCGGTCTCAAAATACTGTCCGCTCGAAAACTGAAATGGATAGGTGGCGCGCGCGACCCAGTGCGCGTTATCATTGGAATCACCACGATTCAAGCCCTGGCCGTTGTATGCGCCGACGCCTATGACGCCGTAGTCCCCCGAACCTTTGAGGCCGTCTTTTACTAAAGTTTGGAAACGCTGACGTATTTCCTTAGGGGCCCAGTAAAAGAAAGCTCCGACGTCGCGTTCGCTCTCCACTGCGCTATTGATAGCATCCGGACGCTCCATGGCGAGGCGGTTTTGACTCGATTGCATGTTAACGAATCCATATGGAACCTTCGATTGACCAAGCCGAACACGGAACTCCTTTGCTTCATCGATCGAGACGTCGCCGTACATATCGCGCATCTGCGTCGAAAAATCACCGTCAGAGGGAGCGCCGTTCAATTCCGGCTGAATGTACATGAAGAGGTGATCAGAAACG
>CAYTAW010000019.1:9830-16351 GCA_964435675.1 uncultured Bdellovibrionales bacterium | reverse complement strand
TCGCGCACCTTCTTCGCCCCGAGCATATTTGCGTAAAATAACAAGCCGCCGCGAAATGGCGGGAACCCGAAGCCCATTACGCTACCGATATCGATTTGCTGGGCAGCTTCTTTAGATGGCGCTCCGGCAACGCCTTCATCGAGACAGCGCACGGCTTCGTTTAGCAGCGAATATATTAAGCGCTGCTTCAGTTCGTCGCCATCAGGCCGTTTCGGCGCAACCTTAATTCCAAGTACGTCGCGAAGATCGTGCATGACAAACGCGGATTTGCCGTCAAAGCGATAGAAGCCGGCGCCATTTTTCTTGCCCAGCCGCTTCTTGCCGCTCAAAATCTTTGCGTACTCAGGCCCCTTCATGCGTTCGCCATAGGCCGCCGCTAATATCTCGGAGACGTGCGTCGCAACATCGAGCCCCACTTCATCGAGGAGCCGAATCGGTCCCATCGGCATTCCGAATGAAGTGGCCGCTCGGTCGATATCATTTACCGAATATCCCTCGGAGAGGAGATGCGCGGCTTCGACCAGATACGGCGAAAGGATTCGGTTCACCAGAAATCCCGGCACGTCTTCCACGACGATCGGGAATTTTCCCAGTTTAACCGTCAGCGCACAGGTTAGAGCGATCGCCGCCTCATTCGTCTGCCGGGCGCGCACGATTTCGACGAGGGGCATTTTCTCGACCGGATTAAAAAAGTGCATGCCGATCACGCGCTCTGGATTGGGAACGGTCTCGGCAATCTGAGAAATTGAAATCGACGAGGTGTTCGATGCAAGTAGGGCTCCCGGTGATACTACTGCCGCGAGTTCCCCGAGCACCTTCTGTTTAACATCGAGTCTTTCAAATACCGCCTCGACGATGACGTCGCACCCTTTTATCGAAGCGATGTCCTTGGAATCTCCTTTGAGCCGGGCAAGCATCGATTGCCGGTCGCTCTCTTTAAGCGAGCGTGAGGAGGAGAGGAAGCTCTTTACGTGACTCATGCCCTTTTGTACCGCGTCTTCGGTCGTGTCACGCATCGTAACCGCGGCACCACTTCTTAGGGCAACTCCCGCAATGCCAGCGCCCATCACCCCCGAGCCGATGACCGCGAGATTCACTTGTTCAACCTGCTTCCGCCCGGCCTTGCCCAGTCCTTTTGCTGCTTCGGTCAAAAAGAAAAGATTTACGAGCGCTTTGCTCTCTGAAGTAACGGCAAGCGCTCCCAACTCCCGCGCTTCATTAGAATATCCATCCTTCAGTCCGTGCTTGAGACCATACATGACGGCGCTCAATGCTTTTGCTGGCGCGGGATAGAACCCCTTCGTTTCTTTCTGAATATTCTGTATTGCTGATGACGAAACGATCCGGCGTCCGATTGAAGTATAGGTAAGCAGCCGATCGATGATGCCTGGTTTATTGCGGCGCAAAGATGATGGCGTGATGATTAATTTTTCCGCGGCCTGAATCAAATCACTGCTATCGCCCACGACTAGATCAACTAATCCGACTTCAAATGCTTTTTCCGGTTTGAGCGTCTTGCCGCCGAGTATTATGTCGAGTGCTTTCGGCGCGCCGATTAATCGCGGAAGGCGTTGCGTGCCGCCGAATCCCGGAAGGATGCCGAGCTTTACTTCCGGCAGTCCGATGACGCTCGATTTGTCGCGCGTAATAACGCGGTACGTGCAGGCGATCGCCAGCTCGCAGCCGCCTCCTACGCACGGGCCGCTGATCGCGGCAGCAGTAGGAAAGGGCAGCGACTCGATCTGATTGAACATATGCTGTCCATCACGCGCCATCTGTTCGCCGATAGTTGCATCCTGAATGTCGCGAATGAGCGAAATGTCGGCACCGGCGGCGAACATCGTTGCTTGTGAACCAGCGATGATCAAGCCTTTCGGTTTTTGGGTGCGCAACTGATCAAGCACCTCACGCAGCGAGTTTACCCGACGCGGGGTCAGCGTGACGACGCGCTCTTCGGGCGAGCCGAGGCAAACGAGCGCGATTCCCGAGGGAAGCATGGAAAGAACTGTTTTTCCTACGGAGGAGTTTTGGGCTGCTAAATCTGAATTCATGGAAAGCTATTGTTAGTCGCAAATAATTGAGAAGTCTAGAAATTCTGAGGAGTTAGCGCAACCCAAAAATGCCACGATTAGAATGGCACGCTCCCTGCAAAGTTATTTAATTGCTGCTCAGGGAATTTGAGCCAGTGACGTTAACAATCATGGAGATGAAACGGCATGCAAGGCATAACCGCAGTACGTTCGACCGAAAATACGGCAGAAAATAAGGGGGTTACCAAGAGTGATAATCCCGCAGGCGAAGACGAGTTCAACACACTGCTGCGCAGTATGGTCAAAGCCGATGGGGCAAATCAAACCAACGAAGAGGAACTCTTTGCCGGTTTGATTTTCGAGCGCCTTAAATCCGCAAAGGGCGACGAGGTAGCGAATAAATATTCCGCGGCTCTAGAAAGCGAAAAAACCGCCTTAAAAAAAGGTGACGGATATATCCCATATGAGGATGCCGCAAAAAATGCGCTTAGATCACTACGCGAAAGCAAAGATATTACCAGCGAAGAGGCCGATTCAATTTATTCCGAAGCATTTGAAGGCGCTCAGCTCGACAGCAATAAGAATGCGCTCTATGACGGGCGCGGCGGTGCCAACGATCCGACGATCGCGCTCGCGCTGCTAGAGAGCGCGCTGGCCAGCTCAAAAGCGCTGATTGAGAAATTCAAATCGGGCGAAAGCAAGGCGACAAAACGCTCGCTCGATGAAGCGAGCAACGCTGCCGGCCAGTCCATTAACGTTTTGGCTGCAACGGGCGACGCCTCAGCAATTGCCGCGTCGAATGCGCCAACCGGAACCGTCTTTGACGGAGCAGATGGATTTCTTTTCAAGCCTGAGTCGGCGACAGACGGAAAGCTTGCGGTTTTGCTGCCAGAGCAGCTCTCGCATCAAGTTCTTTCTTTACTTCTCAAGGATGAGAGCGGAAACACGCTGGAAGAGGGGCGTTCGACGGGATACGGAGACCTTGGAACGCGTGAGAAGTTTGCTTTTACCAAGGACGGTTCACAGTACGGGAAGAATTTGACGGTGCAGGCCCTGCTCGCTGATGGTACGGTGAAAGAGTGGAAAATTCCTGATCCGTCACAACGGTACGACTAAGCTGCGATTCTATTGAGCAATGACCCTCACCCGGACCTGTGCATGTGCGTGGGCTATCTGTGTCGCGTCAACCGTGGCAAGCGCATTCTGTTATCGCGCGCTCACTATTATTCAAAAAACTAATCAGGAAATTGTGAAGGAGCTTCCTCGCGGAGAAAGCGCGTACGGCATCGGGGATGCCGCCGCATGCGTTGGCGCGCTACGCGTAACCGTAAGTGAAGAGCAGCGCGAAGTTTCGGTAAAGGGCAGCGGTCTATTGCGAGCTGCGCTGGGTGGCGCGCGCGGCGCGGTAACGCTCGACGTGCAGGCTGATTTTAATGCGCTCAATCAACTCGGGGGCGCGTTTTTGCGCCTTAGCGGCGATAACGGTTCGGTCACATTGAGCTTGCTCAACGTACATCCTATTATCGCGGCGGTGAAAGTTCGCACCGCGGCGCTTCATAAAGAATTATCGGTTGAAATTCCAGGTCCTATCGTGATTGAGCGCAGCGCGAGCGGCTACCATATTCGCGGCGCGGCCTCCCAAAAAATGCCCGAACAGGCGCGGGCGCTGCTGCAGCAGCCCTTGCTGAAAAAATTCTCGCTCTTTGCGGCTCAAAGCAGCGACGCGCTGGCGCGCTGTAAAAATAAGGACGGCGCGGTCTGGGAACTCGATCCGCTCGTTCAACTCTTGCAGTCAATCGGCGCGATATTGCCGGAGGGGATGCGCTTATGAACGCGTCTCGGTTTCTCTATCCGCAGATTTGTTCGCTGAGAAGCAAAATGCGCCAGTCCTTTGTTCTGCGCGGGGAGGGGGGACGAGACCTGATTTTCCTTCTATTTTTCATTGCGCTGGAAATCGGCACCTTTGTCGGAACGAGTTGGGTGTTGGAAACGATTAATCAAAACCCCAACTTGATTTTTTTGCAGCCGGCGCAGCCGCTCAGCCTATTTCTTACCTGTCTTTTGATAATGACGTTTTTGGCCGCGTTGATGACAGCCTATGATTCATATTATCAGGCCTACGACCTCGATTTACTTTTCGCTTCGCCGGTGAATCTCGTTGGGCTATATCTCGGCCGCTTTTTGAGCGTTTTTTTTTCAGTAAGTTGGATGCCGATGCTGCTGCTAATACCGGTAATTGCGGCTTTCGGGCAGGCATATCACGGTGGCGCACTCTATTATCTGAGCGCTGGTTTCGTTTTCATCCCTTATTTTCTCGTGCCGAGCGCTCTCGGTGTGGTCATCGCCACGTTGTTCGCCCGATATGTTCCACGCAGCCGCTCGCGTGAATTTCTAATCTTGCTGGCAATAGGCGTCGTTTTTTTGATCGGGTGGGTGTTGAATACCATCCATCAGCTCTGGATGCACCGCGGAGAGCAGAGCCAGCTACTCATCGTTCTTCAGTTAATAACCAAAGGAGAGGTCTTCTGGTCGCCTTCTTACTGGACGGCGCGGGTCGTCGAAAGCTTGCTCTTGCCGCAATCCGTGGGGGGAGGACTCTTTTTTATGCTGAGCATATTTTCATCGCTCGCGCTCCTCTCGCTCGGCTATGCGCTCTTCGAATCGCTGCACCTGACCGCGTTCGACAAAATACGCTCGCGCCATCAAAGCTCCGCAGGGGTGATTACCGCTGCGCTTAATTCCCTTGTATCCCTACTTCCCATCAGAAATAGTTCATTAAAGGCGCTGCTGCGGAAGGAAGCGCTGCTTTTTAGCCGTGAGATTACGCAGATTATCCAATTCTCGATGATGGCCAGCTTGGTGCTGCTCTACCTTATTAACCTCCGTACATTTATCGTGTCCTCACAGGAGCCGGGAGAAATCGGAATTTGGTATCAACGCTTCACCTTTATCGGCAATTTCTCGGTTGGCGCATTCATCTCGATTGCTGCCTGCACGCGCTTGGTGTTCCCTTCGCTTTCTCTTGAAGGGCGTTCGTTCTGGATTTTGCAGTCAGCGCCGATCTCTTTTGCCTCGATTATTCGGGTAAAGTTTCTCTATTGGCTGACTCCGGTGGCGCTATTGACGGTCACTCTCTTCGCAGTTAGCGCGGTCGCAATCGGTATGAGCCCGTTGGTGGCATTCTGCTATGGTAGTGTCAGTTTGTGCATCGCCTACGGAGTCGTTGGTTCGGCGTGCGGCCTCGGCGCAATGTACGCGCGCTTCGACTGGGAAAGCCCATCACAGCTTTGCGCCGGTTTTGGCAGCTTGATGTATATGCTCTATAGCTCGGCCCTTGTAACGCTCACTATGGTACCGACCTGGTTCTTCCTTTTCCGCTCCTCAGCGACCGTACTCTCCGGAGAAGTTACCCCCGGCGACCTGCGCCGTTTGGCGTTGAATTGCGCGCTGGTTCTCTTAATCAATCACGCCGGCGCGCGCTGGGCGATGCGCGGCGGCGAGCGCGCTCTCGAACGCATGCGCGCCGCGACGCTCTGCTAACGTGACCCGTTTCCAGCCTCCTCAACTCGCCCCCATGGCGGGGCGGTTGCCTTTCTTCCGTAAAACGCTACAATTACCCCATCTTTATTGCCATTATGGAGGTGGCTATGCGCGCATCGGAATTGAAGGGAAAAACAATCGCATTTGCGGGATCAGGCGGACTTGATAGCTGCACGATTACCCGTTGGCTCGCCGATCAGGGCGTATCGGTTGTTTGCTGCACCGTCGACATGGCGCAGCCCGATGAAGAAGATATCAACGCGATTGAAAGCCGTATGCGCCAAGCGGGTGTCTCTGATTTTGCGTTGCTTCCCGCCCGCGATGAAATTGCCCAGGCCGGACTCAATGTCATCCAGAATCAGGCGATTTATGAGGGCCGGTATTGGAACACGACCGGCATCGCACGTTACGTAATTGTCGAAGCTGTATTAAAGGAGATGCGCAAAAGAAATCTGACCATCTTCAGTCACGGCGCGACTGGCCGCGGCAATGATCAGGTGCGCTTCCAGCTCGGCATGAATATGCTCGCTCCGGATGTGCAGATCTATGCGCCGTGGCGCGATCCTGAGTTCTTGGCGCGCTTCCGCGGCCGCGGAGAGATGATTGATTTTTGTGAATCGAAGGGGCTCTCGATCAAAGCGACGCGTTCGAAGCCGTATTCGACCGACGCGAATATGCTCGGCTTGACTCATGAGGCCGGCGTGCTCGAATCGCTCGAGACGGGAGTCAATGCGATTACATCGGGGATGGGCGTCTTGCCGAAGGATGCTCCCGAGTCGGGTGCCACGATCAGCGTACGCTTCGAGCAGGGGGTTCCGGTTGCGATTGACGGAAAGAAACTCAGCATGTTCGATCTTTTTCAGCTTGCGAACAAAAAGGCTGGAGAGCACGGCATTGGCATCGGCGTTCACTTAGTCGAGAACCGTTTTGTCGGCATCAAGTCGCGCGGCG
>CAYTAW010000019.1:0-9820 GCA_964435675.1 uncultured Bdellovibrionales bacterium | reverse complement strand
GCGTGTACGAAGCCCCGGCAATGGAGCTCCTCGGCAGTGCCTATGAGTATCTGCTGCAGCTTGTTCTTGATCGCCGTGCGCGCGAACTGTTCGATTATCTCGCCAAGTATCTCGGCAAGCAGATCTATACCGGCTACTGGTTTGACCGTGGCACTGAAATGGCGCGCATGGCGATAGCGCCGATTTCAAAACTGGCGACGGGAACCATCACCGTGTCGATGAGAAAGGGCGCTCTGATGTTCGAAGCCGCCAAGGATGTGCCGCATTCTCTCTATTTGGAAGACGAAGCTTCTATGGAAGCGGTCGGCTCATACGATCACGCGGATGCCGAAGGATTTCTAAAGATTTTGGGTGTCGGTGCGCGCGCAGTGGCGCTTACGAAGGGGTGAGCCGCTACTGGGTGAGCTGATCGCCGAATTGCGTATCAGCAAGCCTCTGACGCACTTCGCTCAGACGTTCCATTTCCCAATCCGAAAGGGGGCGTTCTTGAGATTTTTTCTCGAGATGGATGACTTCTTTTTGCAGACCAAGGATTTCCTGGTGTTGAATAATTACGTTCCAGCGGTTGAGATTTGTCTGGTTGAGCAGCGAGGTCGAGAGAATTCGTGACGAGGAGTCGTTCTTCATAGTGCCCCCTAATCGCCGCCACGGTCGAGCTTGCTTCTAAAAAATTGGCTTTCACTATACTGGCACTTACCAAAGAAACTACGAAGAATTCTTACTTCGAGGGCCTGCGGAAGGGATGGGGGCTTATTTCCAACTGCTAATCTTCGCGAATTCCACGCTCAGCGCTTCCGATCTGGAAACGAGCTGACGCAACTCCGTTTTCCCGGCATCGGCCTCGGCGCTTAGTTGCTCGGCAATGATTTTGTAGTCACTCAGAAGGTCGGCTGCATCGGAGAGCTTATCCGGTGCGGCGGCGACTTGCTGATAGGCCTCGCGGAAGGTCTTGCCTCCGCGAACAATTCTATAGACCTCATAGGTCGCGAGCAAATCGGCATGAATTGAATTTTTCAACTGCTCGCGGTTGACTGTTAGCGCTTCGATTACTGATTGCGCGATCGGAATGATGTCGCCAATCACTTTCATCGAACGGACAAAAGGCTCTTTCGTAAACTGAAAATCACGGTGATAGCTCGACGGAAGTTTTGCGGTAACACCGTCGAGTTCGGCTGCGGCTGCGCGCAACTTTGATGCCGAGGCACGCAGCAGCTCAAGCACGTCGGGATTTCTCTTCTGCGGCATAATCGACGAGCCCGTCGTCAACGCGCTCGGGAGCGAGAAAAAACCATACTCATATGATGAGAACAAAATCAGATCATAAGACATCTTTTCGATGCTCGCGGCGATATCGTTCCACCACCGAAGAACGGCCAGCTCTTCCCGTCCGCGCAGATTCTGCACGTGAATTGGATTACGCTGTGTCGCGGCGAAGCCGAGCGCTTTAGTGCTGATTTCGCGATTGAGCTTCAGCGGCACACCGAATCCGGAGGCGACGCCAAGCGGATTAACGTTGATGCGCTCATAAATGCGCAGCCCGTCGCGAATATGGTCGAGCATATGCTCCGCAAATGCCTGCATCCACATATCGACGCTCGAGGGCATAGCGGGTTGAAAATGGGTGTAGCCCGGCATCGGAACGCCGCGCTCTTTATCAGCCCGGTCAAAGAGAGCGGCGCAGAAATCGCCGAGTGATTCAAGCGTCTTCAACACTTCGGCCTTAAGCAGCAGCCGCATCGCAACCAAGACCTGATCGTTCCGTGAGCGTCCGGTGTGAATCTTTTTCCCGAGATCGCCGATCCGTTCGGTCAGCATCATTTCGAGGGTCGTGTGGGCGTCCTCGAGTTCGCGCGGAATAACGACACCGCGTTCTAATACTTCTGCATGGATCTTCTTGAGTTCCTCAGTTACCGTGGAGAGCTCAGCATCGCTCAATATTTTGCACTCGTTTAGAACACGCGCGTGGGCGGCCGAAGCTATTACGTCCCAGGGAAAGATCTGTTGATCGATTTCAGGATCGCTGCCGACAGTGAATGCGTGCGCAAGTGCGTCAACGGCCTCACCTTTATCCCAGAGCCTCTTTGCCATTCGTTTCCCCTAAAAGCACAAGAAAACTAACATATTGAAAAAACGGAAAAAGCTTATCACGCGCGGTTTTTCAAGTATAGGGCAGGGCCAATAGCTTGAGCAGACTGCTTTGATAGTATACAAGGAAATTTAGTCCCGTAATAACATAGGAAACCGTTATTTTATCAGGACAGGTTATGCCGCTGATTCCGAACCCGTCACCGACCGCTCAATATTTCGACGCTTCTGAGCGGATCCATGATTTTGTTGAGGCATTGATAAAGGATGCCTCCCTCGTTGAAGCGCCTGAGGCGCGATTTCAAGAGCTAAATGAATTGGCCGAGCAGACGGGCAGAAGGTTCAGGAATGATTCGAATCCGTTAATTGTTCCCGAATTACTATCTGCTAAGATATTTTTTGCGCGGGGAGTACTCGATCTCAGTCAAGGCAATAGCGAAAACGCGCAGGCCTCTTTCGAGTCGATGATCTGCATGGCCGATACTGCGAATGCAATTCCCGAACTTGATCAGTGGCTAGGGAACGGGATTTCGGCACGGGGGCGAATTTACGAGTCCGCAATGGAGCTAACGCAGTTGGCGCGGGAACGAATTTCGACTTTTGAAAACCTAGAGCCGCCGTTTTCCATTTTGACTCAAGGCGCAGGGGATTATCCTGAAGAGGCCCCTGCTGCGCGGTCGGTTGCTCGGCGCGGCGCTGAAAAGAAGGCGCTGACCCTAGGCGAGGTGAAGGATATAGATCAGCGCATAGAGCCACTGGTAAAATTAATCGGAGGATTTGAAAATTCAGCTGGGATTGATGAATTGTTCGGCTCGATATTTTCGGAACTTGGCGAAGCTGGTCGACGGATTTATGCGGCACAAGATCCCCAAGTGCTGCATGGGCTGGGATTGATCGATGCTAAGTTGCATCTGCTTCGTTATGAAATCGAGAAAGAGCGCCCGGAACCAGATGCGGCGCGCCTTGAGTATTATCGCACGCACGTAGAAGGGGTCACCGAACATGCCGGTTGCCATGAAGCCTTGCACGAATGGAAAGTGGCCGTTAATCAGGCATATCCGAAGCTGTTTGTTGACTTGTAGAGAGAGGTTGCGCGTTACACTGCGTGAGCGCGCGTGACCCTACGCGAAATGTATTGGTGCATCTGCTATCAGTTAGTGATTAATGATGCTGCGAGGCGTGAGAAAAGTCATCGCAAAGGTCGAGAAAAAGTTCGATGCCCATACCAGCGCCTTCAGAGGTCATCACGAGAATCAAACCATCTTGTCCGCCTTATTTTTGCGCTAGTGGTTATTCGAAAATGAATCACTAGGATGCTTTTCTATCCCTCTCTTCCAGATCGGAAGAAATTGGGGTGGGCTTTAGCGTAAAGTGGTGGGGTAGACCAGTCAAATAGCGGTCGGGATCGGCCTAAATAAGTCAATAAGTATAGAAAAGTATTTAGTTAAGTAAAATGTTTGAACGGTCGATTTGACTGGTTAGGGAAGGCTCCCCACGTGCGCATTGGGGGGTGAATGAAATTGGGTATAATATTATTATGAAACAAAGAATAAGCCACCGGTTGGTTCTCCTCAGTACTGCATACATGATTCCTATCTCGGTTCTAGCCTACTTTGCGATGAGTGGGGTAAATCGACCCATTCAATTTGCCGAGCAGGAGCTAAAGGGAAACCGCTATCAGCGGCCATTGGAGCAGCTGATGAAATTACTCCCGACTCATGAGTCATTGAGCAAAAGAGCAGTCGCAGGGGATACGGGACTCAATTCATCGATTGTTCGAACTAATGAGGAGATTGATGCTGCCTTTAGTGCACTAAAAGCAGTCGATGCTGAACTTGGTGAAGTGCTTCAATTTAATGATGAGGCGCTGAGAAAGGCGGGACGCGATCAGGCAAAAGCAAGCGTGGTCAATTCAAAATGGCAGGAGCTTAAGCGAGACTCACTATCGCTTAGCACTCAGCAGATAAAGAATAGGCATAATGAAATTCTTACTGACGTTCAGGCCATGATCCTTCATGCCGGAGACAAATCAAATCTGATTCTGGATCCAGATCTGGACTCCTATTACGTAATGGATTTGACACTCCTTGCGCTACCTCAGACACAAATGCGATTAGCAACAATTATGGCAGTAGGAGAGGAGGTCTTAGCTCGCGTAGAGGGAATCTCACCGGAAGAAAAGGATTCTCTAAAGCTACATGCGGCACTCTTGCGGGAGTCGGATATTGCGAGGATACGTGCAAGTGGCGCGACAGCAATTAATGAGGATGCAAATTTTTTTGGAACTAATCAGTCGCTGCAGATAAATCTGCCTTCAGCGATCTCATCCTATGCAGACAGCGCAGAAGCGTTCGCCGTCCTCATCGATCAGGTAGCTGCTGGAGAGAAGGTGAGCGTCGAGGCGTTCAAAAAATCGGCTGAGCAGGCACGAGAGGAAAGTTTTAAGTTGTCTGAAGTTGCCATGGCAGAACTTGACGAGATGCTTGCCTCGCGAATAGCGCATTTTGTCTCGGTTAAATGGTGGACGATCTGCCCAAGTCTCGGTTCTCTGCTGCTAGCAATCGCCGGGGCATTTTTTCTGAGCAATAGTATTACGCGCCCTCTGAAGGAGATAATGGCTCGCATGTCCGCTACATGCAGTCAGATGACCAGCGGTGCCACTCAAATGTCCTCGGCTAGTCAGTCATTGGCCGAGCGGGCGACTGAGCAGGCCGCATCACTCGAAGAGACGGCCGCTTCATTGGAAGAGGTCTCTTCTGTCTCAAAGCACAATACAGACAATTCACAACAGGCACATCAACTGGCAGAAACTGTCAGAGAGGCTGCACAAACTGGGGTTAGCCAGATGCAAGCGATGACACAGGCTATGCATTCTATTAAAAAATCGGCTGATGAAACCAGCCAGATTGTGAAGGCCATCGATGAAATTGCTTTCCAGACGAATCTGCTCGCATTGAATGCCGCGGTAGAGGCTGCGCGGGCAGGGGACGCGGGTAAGGGTTTCGCTGTTGTAGCGGAAGAAGTTCGCAGTCTTGCACAACGAAGTGCCAATGCAGCAAAAGAGACCGCCGAAAAAATTCGTCAAGCAAGAGAGCTTGCTGATCAGGGAGTTCGAGTTACTGATGGCATCGGACAGTCCCTCCAGTCGATTAATCAAATTGCGGTCAAATCCGCCGATTTGGTGAAAGAGATTGCCGCTGCGAGTAAGGAACAGACAACAGGAATTAGTCAAATCAACATAGCAGTTAGTGAGCTGGATAAGGTGACACAACAGAACTCCGCGGCAGCTGAAGAATCCTCTGCTGCCTCAGAGGAATTAACGGCCCAAGCGATCTCATTAGAGGAGATTGTTGATGAACTTGGTTTTCTTGTAGCCGGGCGAACCGAGAGCGGTGCGGTTCGTTCTGGCGCTCGGGTGACGCGCACTACTGGTTCATCAGGGAAAAAGGTAAGTCAAAAAATCCCTCTCGTTAGTACCACTCCGAAAACGAGGGCCAGTGATGTTGGAGTAGGTCTGCAGTCAGAGCGCAGGGCGACGCACATTATACCTCTCGATGATAGTGATTTTCAGAATTTCTAAGGATACGAGTTGCAGGCGCTGCGGAGTGACGGAGAGTCAAATGCGTCAAGGGCTGGTCTGGTGAGTTAGTGCCTGACTTTAGCCCTATCGCAAGAGACATGTGGGTTCCAAGTTCTGCAGGTTCAGGAGAGAATAAAATTCCTCGTATGACCTCGCTCCCCAGCGGACTCGTTGTAGCAGAAGCGCGAAGCTATATTCTCCATATTCTCAGGCATTTAGGACTTGTTAAGGCCCCTTTTAAGATGAGGAGCAATGTTTCTGCAGAAATAATGGCGCGAATCGTCAGTAGTTAAGCTGCTCCAGCCGACTTCCATAGACATGATTTGTCATGGAAGGCTCAATGAAACGGCATAAAAAACTACGTTTTTTCCTCTCTCTTCTTAGTTGCGTTTTTTCTGCGGTTGTTTCCCAGGCAGATGAAGGTACGCAGGGAGTTCTAGCCCGCGCACTCTTTACCCAAGAGGAAGCTGAGAAATACGGGGTTGATCTAAGAGGATGGGCATCAGGTTCGGGAAATTGGAATGCCGCTCATCGTGATGGTGGGTATAACGGGCCCGTGAGCTTTAACGACCGAGCCGACAGGGTGCAGCTCTATCAGCTCTACATTATTGGTGAACGAAAAATAACTTCTGATAGCCTTAGTCTTGGTGGCCGCTTTGATTTTACCTATGGTGCCGATTCGGCATTTACCACTTCGCGAGGGTTTGACGATCAATTAACCTCTGATGGTACTTCGCGCATATACAAGGCAGCTATCCCACAAGCTTATCTTGAATTGGGTCTTCCCTGTGCTAATGGACTGACGATAAAAGCCGGCCATTTTTATACGCTATTAGGGTATGAAGTCGTCCCCGCTAAGGACAACTTCTTTCACAGTCATTCCTATTCAATGCAGTATGGGGAACCATTTACCCATTGGGGTGCGCTCGCATCCATGCCAGCTGGAGAGCAGCTCACCGTTACCGCTGGGGCTGTCAGAGGATGGGATAACCTTTCAGACAGCTCAGACGGTAATCTATCTTTTTTGGGTGGTGTAACCTACGCTCCAAACGATGATACCACAGCCGTATTCTCGCTGATTACCGGGAATGAGGGGACGGGTAGAAATCAGACTGGGTATAGTGCTGTAGTTACGCATGCCTTTAGTGACGATTTTACTTATGTACTGCAACATGATCTTGGACGTGTGGCATCTGCTGACTCTGGTTCAGGGGCTCAATGGTATTCAATTGCGAATTATTTTATCGAAAAGATAACTGATAAGATAAGTATTGGAGAGAGAGTCGAGTGGTTCCGTGATGACGATGGTGCTAGAGTTGTCGGCTTGCGGTCAGGCGCAGGTGGAGTCCCAGCTAATTATTTTGAGGTTAGTCTCGGCGCAAACGTCGAAGTGCTATCGAATTTGATGTTCAGGCCCGAAATTCGCTTCGACTACCAAGATCTAATTAAGGGAGGAAAGAACAAGGCATTTAATGGTGGCCTGGACTCGAGTCAGGTAGTTTCTAGTGCTAATCTGATCCTCAGCTTTTAGGAGCCCTATCTGCGATTTCTGTCAATTCCATAGGGGGGCGTCCCGCTTGTATGCTCATTGACAAATACGCCTGCTCTGATCCCTCTGTGCCCAAGGGGGCAGGCGCTGCTCATCCTAAGTTATTGTAATTACCGCATAAAATTATCAGTTTGCGGTGCTACTTCGGTACCCGAAATCAGCATATCATTCTTTGAACTGTTAAGTTAAAGAAGAATGATTCACCTTTGGAGTACCCGGTCATGAAGATGTCTACAATTGTAAGTTTTCTATTTACCGTAATTACTCTGTGTAGCGTGGCTGCCAGCCCTGGCGATTGTTCGGAACGGTCGGCAGCGGAATCTCGCCAGAAAGCAAAGAAGCTTGATGCGCGTAATAAGTTCTTAAATACCAAATTTCCATATTCAAGTGCAGCACCGGTATTTCACTACGAAAAGATTCGAGACCTAAAGAATCGCGATTCGAAATAGTAAGTCAATTATTGATTTCCGGACCTGCTTGCTACCCGGTAGCGAGAGGTTGCGCCGTGCACTGCGCGAGTGTGGGTGTCCCTACGGAAAATTTCTTGGTGCATCTTCCATGAGCTGTTGATTACTGATGCAGCATACGGTGAGAGAATCCAACTGATATTACCTGCGTTCCGAAACCTTCGGTTCAGAGCTAAATCTGACTATCGTTTTCAAATTACGTTTTGCGGTGATCGAATACATAGCCACGGCAATGATGTGGAACGGGTAATGAGGATCGGTTGATAGCTTCATCCGAGCGCTCGGAAAGCCGTGTCTGTAAACGAAAGGAAGAAAAGTGTTCGCTTCGCAAAAAAATCCCACCGGGTGAATTTGTTTGTACGCGCCACGCCCAAACGCGCCTTAGTGCGGCGTAAAATTCTCCCAATAACAGAACCAAACGGTTAGATAATCAGCTGCCGTGAAGCTCACAGAGATGACTTCCAAGGCTTCCACCAACGGTAAGTCTCGTTAGAGAGCTGTGCACTGGAAACCCCGAACGGCGTGAAAGCCGAGATGGCGCTGCGTACCTTACTTGAACTGCGTTCAATGGGTTCTTCTAGGGGCTTGTCTAGGCCCCGTCTGGCGGGTTCAATATCGGGTTTGGCGCTTCGAGGTATTGGCGTATATCGGCAACATAAGAATAGCCCGCAATAGCCCTGATCTTGCCTTTACGGGCCGATAGCGCGGCGGCTCGAGCAAAAAGGCAGTGCCCAAGTGGCTCCCTCAAATTGACCGATAACTTTACTTATCGGTCAATTATTTAAAGGTATAACCCTTGCCTGTCACGAAGTCTGTGAAGATTTTAAGCTTGTAATTGGCCTTCGGAGTTAATCGTCAACTAGCCTATAGGCGCCACTAATTCAGCTGGGCCTCCGCTTGGAGTCGATATGGGTGCTCCATAATTAGAATTCGACGATGTCGCGTGGCGTCCCGAGCGGGCCGAGCGGTTTAACGGGTGTTGTCTGACCGTGTGCCGATAACGATCAAGAAGTTCTTCAACAAACGCGTTTACTGGCTCTAAATCGGGCGGATTATAGCTGGCAATAAGAGAACGAACTTGTTTCTCGTCCAGCGTCGACTGACCCAATTCAAATTTCATAATTGCGTTTTTGCTGATGCCGCTCTCCTTCTCGGCATCGTCGTAAATCATCCGCATCAACAGCCGCGTATACCGCAGAAACGCGTTAATGGTTGTTGCACCCATACGCTGAGCTTCGCTAATGCCCTCCGCGGTAAGCGCTTTATAAGACTCGAGGAAGCGTTCACGGAGAGCGCGAATTTCCGATACTTCCTCTTCGGAAATATAGGTGTCGGCGGACTCGCCCTCATCAATCATGTATTTGAATAGGTATTGGGTGAACGGCATCTCCAAATCCAACAAGGTATAGTCGGCACAGAGCTGTTTGCTTGAACGGCCGCGCTTTACCTCGCTCGTGACCTCAGCCGAGCGCCCAGCATAAAGCTCTGCCGCGAGCTGGCGCATGCCCCGCCTATAGTCGTCAAAGTCGGGTATGAATGCGTCGCGTATCTTTAAGAATTCTTTGTGCGACGGCAGCAGGACTCCATCAGCGATCAGGTGGAATTCAATCCCCCGCAGGAGCGGCGAATCGAAGCCGCGATCGCTCACGCCGCGATACATCTTATACAATGTCTCAAATGGATGTTCGATTATTAATTGCTGCTCGCGCAGACGGACGCGGTCTTCAACGCTCGCGTCGTCGGAGAAGGTCAGTTTCGCCCCCCTATTATTGAGTCGGTTGGTGGCCTCTAGGACCAGTGCGCGATAGGCGATTTGGTGGAGGCCGTTGCTCGCCCGCTTGGGCTCATAATGAGAAAACAAAACACGGTCGCGAGCCTGGATTGGGAAGTCATCGATGACTTTTTCATAAAAGAGCACTTCACGCACAATTTCCTTCCCGCGTCGCTCAAGTACTATGGAAACAATATCGGGATTGCCGGTTGGCACTACCTCCACTCCCTTTGGAAGCTTCGTCAGCCTGCTGAGAATCTGGGGGTGGTCGAGCTTTTCGAGTGCGGTAAGAATCGGCTTTAATTCCGCATCGCGTCCGAATCCGAGTGTTGGAGAAAAAGTTTTGGAGGGAACTAATTGGTCAAAGA
>CAYTAW010000018.1:0-16539 GCA_964435675.1 uncultured Bdellovibrionales bacterium | reverse complement strand
TCAGCATCGCCGCGCACAGTGTAGCGAAGCCAATAGTATTGAATAGTAAGGGTTTTTTCATTGAGTAAACCATATGAAACAGACGTGAACGTCCCTCCTCTCATATCCTTAAATAGGCGGAGTTACAATTATAATTTAGAGGAGGCTATACTTTACGGGCGACGGCAAAGCACCAATTTCTAAAGAGCTGTTCGACGCCGCACTGCTCTAAGGCGGATAAATAAATTCCCCGGCGAGCGCTATATGGGATGGTGTCGGGAAGTATCGCATCGCCGATTCCGGGCAATGATAGGTAATTTGCAATCGACTCTCGATCGAGTGTGTATTTTTGAAATTCTAGCCGCTCCAAATTGAATCCTCGGCGTTTTGCCGTGTCCGGTAGCTCGTTGATGTTAACCAGAAATGTTTTTGTGCCATATGCAGGGTTACGATCGTGCCGCGAGATGAAGTGCTCGGCGAAATCTTCTTTTGCAAGCGCTATCGCTCTATTGAAGGAAGTCATTGCGATTCCCGAGCCATTCCCTGCGTACATTTGAGAGGTAAATCCCGAACAAAATGCAAGATAGCCTCCGCTCGGAAGTTGCTCTCCAGCCGCTTTGAACGTGTCGTCGATTGGTCCGAAGGTGTGGATTGAATTGAAAGCGGTAAATAAAAAAGGTGGCTCGGGCAACGTGTGAGCAATTGAATTGTAATCTCCGCATGCATAAAATAGATTCAAGTTTTCTGGTGTGTTGTTGCGCGCGTATGACACTTGCGATTCCGCGGGGTCAACGCCGATGACGGCGACTGATTGTCCAAATCGTTTTGCAAGCATTATGCTGCCCGCGCCCGTTCCGCTTCCCGCGTCGATTATGATGCTTCCTCCTGGAGCGTCGGGAAGCATTTCCGTCATGCGGCTTAGGATATCGCGATACCACTCCGCGGCGGCAAATCGCGCGTAGGATTCGGGAGCGCCGGCAGAATTCCAAATATTCGACGATGAAGTATCCCAGGTATTTATCGGCGGGAAGACGGCGTGGGGGGAGAGGGGGGCCGCGGTGGACGCCCGTGCGATTATTTCAAATCGCTGGCCTATATGCGGAGTGTCGTTCATAGCATAAATCTCTTAAAAGACATGCTGCCACGATCTTAAAGGAGGAGGGTTCGGTAGTCAAAAATGGGCCCTATTTGATTGGAATCGTCGATACAGACTCTTCTGTAGAGTACGTTTTTAAAAAGTGTTCAGTTTCTGCGCAGCGTGAACTGACAAGGATTTCGGGGACACTAAATCTCGCTGCGCGAGGATGACCCCGGCAGCTCATCTGAGCTAATTGGCGGAGACACGCGCGATACCGAAGCCAGTTCCTATCAAACATCGTGAGATTGGAGGCGGAGTAGTATGGTCCTTGGAATTTGGGATTTTATCCATCGAAAAACATTTTCTCCGTTATAGATTCGCTGTCATCTGCTATCGGGTTTGCATCTTCCGGCTCGTCATATTCAATAGTCACTGCTCCTCCGTTATGGCCGGCACCCTCGTGTACGGTGAGCGCGGTCGCGCGTATACGGTTCTATCCGCGTAGACGCAACTCCCCGTAAAACCGTGGAAAATGGTTGGGGCTTGATAGGATTTTACGGCTCCGGTACATTCTAGCCGTTTTCCTGAGCTGCGGCTTTGTCCGCTGAAAAGGGATGCGCAAATGCCTCATCTATTATAACTGTTGCCCTGCGGGAAAAGGGTAGAATAGAAAAACCAAAATCTATGGGCCGAATATTCGAAAAACGAAAAGAGCGCATGTTCGCCCGCTGGGCGAAGAACGCTAAAGCGTTTACCAAGCTGGGAAAAGAAATTGCAATCGCTGTTCGTGCTGGGGGGCCCGATCCGAATACTAATCCGCGGCTCCGTGCGGCGGTACAAACAGCGCGTTCGCTCAACATGCCCAAGGATCGTATCGAATCAGCTATCCGCCGCGTGAACGAGAAAGGGGGCGAGAACTATGAGGAAATTAGTTATGATGGGTATGGTCAGCACGGTATCGCAATCATAGTTGAGGCTGCAACCGACAACGTTACGCGCACGGTCGCGAATGTGCGATCGATTTTTACTCGTTGGGGCGGATCGCTGGCAACAACGGGAGCGCTCGATTTCGTATTTGATCGCAAGGGAGTATTCGTTGTCGAGAAACCCGAAGGAGATCTCGATGATCTCGAACTTTTTTTAATCGATCATAATCTCGAGGATCTTTTCGAAGGTGAAGAAGGGCTGCTGCTCTATTCAAGCTTCTCGGATTTCAATACGCTGCAAAAGGCAATCGAGAGCCGCAACCTCGTGGTAAAAAGCGCCGGGCTGCAGCGCGTCCCAAAATCATACGTGACGATAACGCCCGAGCAGGAAGAGGAGCTTGATAAGCTCGTGAGCATGCTCGAAGAAGATGATGATGTGCAGCACGTGTACCATAACGCCCGAGTTGAAGAATAACGGCCATTTGCGCCGCGCTGCGTAAGTCGCAGAACGAGATCTCCTCGATGATTTCCTTTCGCCGAAACTATCTGCCGATAGCGGCCCAGTTGTGGAAATCGAGCGCTCGATAAATTCGGGGCGATTGATATTAATTATAATCGCTGGTAAGCAGCCGCGGGGCCACGGATGGCAGGCGTCCCGCCGCCATATCCGCGTCAATCTTGGCAAGGATCGCCTTTGCCCCGTGTACGTCGCGGTTGACCTGTGCGCGCAGCGCTTCCAGCTTAAATCCAACCGAGCGCTCTAAAAAGAGAACAACGGACACCGCAATTTCGGGATCTAGTCCGTCGCCGATACCGGCGCTCTCGCCCTTCATGATGGTAATCATTTGCGCGTACCGCCTGATTTCAACTGCGACATCGATTCCTTGTTGGCGGTGAATCTCGCCAGGAAGCTTTGATTCTATAAACGCGTCGAGGCGGGTGCGTAGCGCGCTCTGCAAACGGGGGGACGCCGGTACTTCGCGGCTGTCCCAAATTTCGGATAGATCTCTTCCGCTCAGAGGGACTATTTGCTTAACCTCATTACTTACTTCAAGGTCGATAGCCCGTTTGGTGGCCTTTCCCTCAGCGGTAACGCATGACTGCACTCTGAGACAAGTATAAGCGGCAAGGTTGTCATAAAAATACCTCATGCGATTGGCATCTTCGGGCATGAGCGCAAGAGAATTGCGGTAATCGGCTGGAATCGACTGAAGTCCATTCAAGTCCCGCAGCTGCCCTCGTGTTAAGGCGCTGACAACGTATATGGTGAGTCCCCGGGTAACCACGTCACGTTCTTCGCTCGCAAAGTACCGGTCGAGCGCATTCAATTCATCGGCGAACGTCTTTAGATTAATCGCGCCGCCGGATAGTTTGTAAAGCATTGCTCGGTACCGTGCGGTTATGTCGGCGGTCACTGCCTGATCGTGCGTTGGGTTCAATGTGGCTGTTTTTGACAGAGTTTCGTATTTTTTGAATGCCGCCGATATGGGATCGCTCTCCACTGGACGCGAAAACTGTGGAAAAAGAATGATGCTTTTCCCGCCGGCCTTCGCCCGGTCGAGTTCGCGCACATCGTAGCAGCCGAGCAGGCCGGAGAGCGATTGGCGCGAAAGCGCGGCGGGGATTTCGAAATCTGCGCAACGCCTGAGGAAGTGTAGGTAGCGCTCGTCTGCGACGGTATTTTTGTTCTTGGGTTCAAGAGAAACAATTACCAGATCCGGATTATGAAGTGAGGGCATTAACAGTAAGGTAATATCCTCTCTGAGAAAGCTTTTCACCGAATCGGGAAGCTTCCGATATAGTTCGACGTCGAACCCTATGGTATCGAGTGCGCTGGTTTCAAGGCTTGCTATGGGAATCGATTGGGATTTGCTGGAGTTCTTGCGTTCGATAAATAAGTCTCGATTACGGAGGATTTGCTTGTCCGCTTTGGTTCCGTCCAGGTCGCCGAGAGTGATAATCGGGTGTTCGGCTTCCCCGAACGATTCAAAAAGCGCACGCATCGTGGCGACGAAGCGCCCGGCGTGAAAGTCAATTGAGCGCACTGGGTGAAGCTGATTTACTTCGCGCAGCGTGTCATTTACCGCATGAAGGCGACGGACGTACGCCGATGGATCCAAATCGCGCTCCCATCCCCAGGTCACCTCCTGAGGCGTGAAGCCGAATCGGGGAGGTTCGTCAGCGGTGCACACGGGAGCAAAATTCTTGCCGAGCGACGCGGTGTCACCCTGAGGCGGTGCGGCAATCAGATTGGCAGTGTTGTTTTGGTTAGCTGGGGTGTTCATTACGCCTTCGCATTAATATGTGGTGCGGCATCCTGCCCTCTAACGATATGGGCGAGGTTCTCCGTGCCGGCGCATTACGTCCGCGAGTTTACCAACTCTTCAGAAGCTAAGGTAACCGCGCTTGCAACTCTGCAGCACGGTTACCTTTAACATATAGATTTGACTATATTAGTGGAGGGCGCCTTATCAGTCGTTATGAACACAAGCGCCTTCCATCCGCCCAGATTAGTCACTTCCATGAGCTGCGCCGAGCTGGCCAGATTTAGCATGTATTCAGTCAGAAGCTGCTGACCGGAGCTGTGGTTCTCGCTCAAATAGAGAAAAATGCGTCCGCCCGGCTGAGTGATGCGCACTAATTCGCTTACGTCAGGTCGCACCGGATCGAAAACAACGTGAACCTCTTCGCACGACTTGTCGGGAATTGACGCCGCGACTGACGTGCCCGGCACTACTAGTGCCGGAGCGTCGAGCTTCCCTTTCCAGTTTCGCAAAAAATCTAATTCAGCGCGCAGATTCTTCTCGCTGCTTACTCCGACAATCAGCTCGCCCCCCGAAAGTTCCCGGCGCTCATAAAAAGCCCCCGGCAGTTCGCTTGGGTTGAACATCGCTATTGTTGGCGCGTTCCAGTAAACCTGTTGGATGTTGCCCAACGAGGCCTTGTGCCAAATCGATCGTCCGTTCGCATCGGTTGCGTGCGGCGTGAGATAGATCGTTGCAGCGAGGTAGTCGGCGAGCACTGCGCCAAGCTGCCATTTTACGAAATCGCGGTATTCGATGCTCCGCCCCCGGCCGTTCTGAAACTCCACGTGGAGAAGTTTAGTGCCGGCTTCAAACGCTTCGCGATCGAGCGCAAGTCCGCTTAAATCCGCGGCGCGCAATATTTTTCCTTCAAGCGTCTGCGGATCGCGGCTTTTATCGGTATCGAGGATCGCTTCGGCAACACGGTTAGCGAACTCCTCAGAGGCGCCGAGCTTGAGCAATAGCTGTTTCGTGTTGTGCGCGGCAAGCGCCTCTTTCGTTTTGAAGCCCAATGACGCATGATCGGCGGCATACCAACCATCATGGCTTTTTGCCGCTGTCTCGAGCACTTCCCGATCGGGCTTTCTGCCGAGACGCTCCAGAAGATCGCAAAAGCGATGCACCGCGGCGAGAACTTCGGTGATATGTCGATCCCAGTTGTGAAAAGGATGCGACACCGGCAGGGGATATGATTCGTGCACTTCCTTTTCAAAAAGTGCGCGCGCTTCGGTCGATAGTTGTGGCAATGCCGCCCGCGTAAAATCGGGTTGGTTGACGGTTTGTGTTGGAAATTGATTGTTCATGATTATACTCCCTTCTTTTAACGCATAGTATCCGGGGAGTCGCGGGGCCGCGAGCAAATGTGACCAAAGTCACCAAGATAGGTAACAGTCCGTGCAACCACTGATAGCGTGGGTGGTAAAGATGGTTTACCATGAAGAATTAGATGAATAAGTCTGCATCGAAAAAAATAGTTTTTGCCGATCTCTCAGAAGTCGCATTGTTTTCTAAATTGAGCGGTGAGGAGATCGAAAACGTGCAGCGTCTCGGTACCCGCGCTGAGTATCGCAGCGGCAGATATCTGGTGAGTGAGGGACAGAATGACGGCCGCCTTATTTTTCTTTTGCGCGGCAATGCGAAGGTGGCGCGCGTCAGTAAGGGAGGTAAAGAGGTTATCCTCGCGCATTTGTCGCCGGGCGATTATATCGGAGAGATTTCGCTCTTTACCGGAACCCCGCGCACGGCCGATGTAATTGCGGAATCATCCTGTTTGACAATTGAATTTTCAAAGGAAAAGTTTCTGGAACATACGGTGCGCTTCACCGGGCTAACGCTGGCGATGATGGAAGTGATGGCGGGCCGCCTTCATACGACTTCGGCGCGCGTGGTTGATTCGACATTTCTCGACGTATATACCCGGCTGCTGAAACAGCTGTATGAAATGAGCTCTATCGTCGAGTTGAATGGGGTGCAATGCCGTATGGTGCGCGAATGTCCTCCGCATCAGCAGCTGGCCGCGTCTGTTGGCACCAGCCGCGAAGTCATTACCAGAACGCTTAAGCAGCTCGAGAAAGACGGCTGCATCGCGCGCAATGATAAGCAGATCGTGCTGCGCGATTTTACCTGGCAGGGAGACGACTAGCGTTTTGCCGCGCATTGTTTGACAATGCGCTGCATGAGTCTCTTGGTCGGAACTGAGCGTCCCTTTCTCACTGCGGAGTGGCGCCATTTAGTAATGTTAAACTATCGGGTCGAGCCATCGCTGCTCGAATCGTTCGTTCCAGCCGGCACCGAACTCGATCTGTGGGGTGGCGCGCATTACCTTAGCTTGGTCGCCTTTCTTTTCCTCGACACGCGCGTTGCCGGTGTTGCCTTCCCGTTTCATAGGAACTTCGAGGAAGTCAATCTTCGCTTTTATGTTAAACGCACCGTGGGCGCGGAAGTTCGTCGTGGGGTTGTTTTTATCCGCGAGTACGTCCCGCGAATCGCGATCGCGGCTGTCGCGAAGTGGTGCTACAATGAACGCTATTCTGCTATTGCGATGAGCCATCGAATCGATCGTCAGGCGAACGGTTCCGATCTTGTCTCGACGGTCAGGTATGATTGGGGAAAGCGGGGTAGGGGCTTCGGGGTGTGCTGCACGGTAGTGGGTGAGCCGCAAGAGATGGCGCCTGGTAGTGAGGAGGAGTTTATTGCCGAGCACTACTGGGGCTACACGCGACAGCGGAACGGCTCGACGCTCGAATATAAAGTTGCCCATCCGCGCTGGAACGCGTGGCGAGTCAATGATGCGGAGACGATTGGAGATCCGGGAGGAGTATATCCCGAACAATTCGCCGCTGTCCTTCGGCGGGCACCCTGTTCGGTTTTTCTTTCACCTGGTTCGGAAGTATCTGTATTTAAGGGCAAGGAGCTGCGATGACCCCAATCGAATATGCCGACTATACGCCCAAGGGGTGGCTTCTATATGACGGCGCATGCGGATTCTGCAGCCGCTGGGTGCCGTTTTGGGCGAAGACCTTGCGCGGTATATCGATAGATTTCGTCCCGCTGCAGGAGCTGTGGGTTAGAGAAAAGCTCGGGGTTGATGAAACGGAACTTCTGCGCGATTTGCGGCTGCTGCTCATTGATGGAACGCAGATAAGGGGCGCTGACGTCTACCGCTACGTCATGAAACGAGTGTGGTGGGCCTATCCGCTCTACGTGCTGGCGGTTTCGCCAATCTTCCGGAGCATTTTTGACTGGGGTTACGCCACGTTCGCTAAAAATAGATATAGAATTTCTAAGAGTTGCGGTTGGTCTCCCGAGCGCTGAGCGCGCTGCGTAATTTTCTTGTTTGTGGTGTATTGCTATGGTTAACTTGACTCAGTTGTAACCGCTGAGTTGTATGCACCCCGCACCATCAATTCCTCTTGTTTCCGGCGATATCTTTTCATCCGAGCCGCTTAGCGGGTTACGAACGCCGCCTGAGGGGAAGCC
The DNA here is from genome assembly GCA_964435675.1 of uncultured Bdellovibrionales bacterium. GTDB lineage: Bacteria > Bdellovibrionota_C > UBA2361 > UBA2361 > CAYTAW01 > CAYTAW01. The sequence goes on along the minus strand of CAYTAW010000018.1, from coordinate 8,773 downwards.
GCTGCCCGAACTGGACGCGGGATCCATTGAGGAACTCGTACCGCTCATCACTACTATCGATCTCGCGGGTGTAAAGGATCGCACTAGTGAATTTGATCGTGCCACGCGAGAACTTTTCGAGCTCAGCCGGCATGATGGAGCGGCCATAGATTTAAACGCAGTTGCCGCGCTTACGCGGTTTGTCGATTTGACCGGGCAGCTCGTCCGGGAGATTAATTCGCTTTCTGCGGCCAACCGTGAATCGGTCGATCAAAATGATCAGGTTGATCCTAATATCGGCAAGATGTTGCTCCCCTTTACTATGCGCGCTTGGAATCAAAACCTTCCTACAGGTAACGCCAGGCTTCTCTATGAGGTGTGTCTGGCGAGATATGGAAAAGAAGGTAGGGTGCGGCTTCCAGTAGAGGGGTGGCAAAGGGTTCTCCATCAATTTTTCGATGGCCGCGATGCGACAAATCTGTATCCCTCTTATTTGACATACCTCAAGGCTTCCGAAGCATTGCGAGGAAATGTGTCGTCGATTGAGGACGCAATTCCGGAGGTTTCGCCTTCGGGACCGCGCGAGGCGTTCGAAATGGGAGAGGGCGGGGCTGCCGCTTCAGAAGGCGCGTCTAATGATCGATTCAAGCCGCAGTCGAAACTTGGCGCCTTCGTGCCAACTATGCCGCTTAAGGAACAAAAGCGATTGTTTGGGCGGCTTGTGAACGAATTTCGAGACGTCGATCCGCTGGCTGTGGAAGAGGTTGTCGGCCAGGTGCATTCCAAGGTCCTTCCAAAATCCGAAATCTGCGCCTATTTGCTCAATTTGGCGGAGGCGGTCGAGCGGAATCTGGAGAGATATGCGGCATCGCAAACGCCCGGCAGCGGTTCAGGTTTGCCGCTTCTGGCGGTACGTAACGGCCAATTGGCCGTTATTGATGCTCCTCTCGCGCTATCGAAGGGGAGTGATAGCGACGAGCAGGCAGCTAGTCTGCTGTCACTTCTAGCCTCGGTGCGCCGCACGTTATTGGTAATTGCTCGAGATTCGAAGCGGCCATCTGAGTTGCCAATAACCCGCAAAGTACGGGAGTCGCTCCATAAGCCATTCGTGAGTGCCGGCGCCGACTATTCGCAGCAGTTGTTTCGCAAATTGAGCGAGAATAGCTCGATAAATGCGGCGCGAGTCTTGATGGGAGCGGTATGTTCCAATCCAGAAAGAGACAGCTGGATCTTTCCCATTACGGATCTTTCGGATGTCAGCACGTTCGCGTGGGCTTTCCGGAACGCTTGTTTTTCCGCTCAGGGGCGCGAAACCTTCGCGCGTCTTTTCAAAAGCTCATTTGAAGAGAGGATCGGTGTTAGCAGGCTCGCCACGGGGGCGGCCGCGCTGATCGAACGCGGCGATTACTCGCGTCTTGCCCGCGAGCTTGATCTGCAGATTATCGCTCAGGATAAATCGCTGCGTTCAGTCTCCGAGCTAGCGAGTGGAGAAACTAGGGAGCAGAAAGTGTATCGCGGTGTCGCGCTTTTAGTGGCGGTTTCCGAATTGGCGGAAAATCCCATTGCACGCGAACGTCTGCGCTCGCAGATTCCAAATCTCGAGTGCGTCCGGGATATAGCGCTTTCGCTCGAATCGCTCGTTGGCGCGCAGCCGTACCTTACGTATCTTCCGCGGCAAATACTTTCGCAGTTCGGGCCGACTCTCGAATCGTGCAATTTGAACCGTGAAGATCGAGAACTACTCGAGCGGCTGGTCAGTAATTACCGAATAGTGGCGAAGTATCCGGGAATCTCCTCCGGAATACAGGGAGACGCGCTCTTTCATTCGGGTGTCCTTCTCTCTGGGCCACCTGGTGTGGGGAAAACCTATTTAATCTACGTGTTGACCAGCGTGCTTGGCGCCAAGCGCATTTCGCTGCAGCCGTACGAAGAGCAACAGTCGTCGGATTTCGTATTACAGCCGACAAGTGACTCGCTCAATGCGCGCATTACGCAGAAGTTAAGGGATGTGGAGGATGAAGCGAGGAGAGGCACCACTGTTATTTTTGAAATCGATGAAGCCGAACACTTTTTGCCTAATCGCCAAAGTCCCGGAATTAGCCCTGAACGGTACGCAACGTGCGTCTATCTCCTTCAAAAGATCAATGAAATTCGTATAAAGTACCCTAACGTATTTATAGTTATCGCGACTAATCACCCCGAGAAAATTGATTTCGCCGGGATTCGCGAAGGGCGCGTCAATTACGAAATCGCTCTTGATTTTCCTGACGCCGATCAGCGGCGCGCTTCGATTGAGCGCGACATTCGTCGTCACCAGGCTGATGGATTTTTAAATAGCGACCAACTGGGACAGTTGGTGGCGGTTACCGAGGGATCTATTTTTGTTAGCATGGCGGCGACTATAAACGAGTATTTTCTTTTTGAGACGTTGCGCCGTCAGGAAGCTGATCGCTCCTATAAGCCGAATTTCGAGGATCTACTCAAGGATTTTCAGCGAATTCGCGCAAAAAAAGATGCCCGCTCCCTAAACGTGCGAAAGGCTTCGGGGGAAGTCGCAGAATAAGGGTGTTTTTGGAAGATAAAGCCGGATCTATGATTCCCGCATGAGGCGATATTTTCCTTTGGTTTTCGCAGTCATTGCGGCGTTGATATTTTTCCGCATCGATACGCTATTGGCGGGCGAATCGGTGTTGGGCGTTCTCGGTGTCGACAGCGACCAATACTTATCCGTGGCGGCAGAAATGGCTGGTATCAAGGTTCCTATTGTTGCAGGAGTGTCGTCCTTTGTGTCGGGATGGATCGTGCGTATGCCCGGATACCCGGCGCTGCTGGCGTGCTTTCTTTCGCTGGTTCATTTTGGAATCTCGGTGCCCAGTGCGCTAACATTAGCCAATTTGGCGTTTGCTGTCGGGGCGATAGCGCATTTCCGTTGCATCTTTAAGGATTCGTTCTCGACTGCTCAGAGCATGCTTATTTTTATGGCGGGCGCGCTGATGATGCGCCCCTATTTTTTTATGGTGATGAGCGAGTGGGCGCTCTTTTGCGCTCTTGTGTCATTTCTTGCGCTTTTGGCGGCGGCGTTCGACCGCGGTAGCGCGCGCGTCTATTTTGCGGCTGCATGTGCGGCCAGTGTCGCGATATTTATCCGTCCCGATTACATCGTATTAGCGCCGATAATTGTGGCCGCTTCGCTCATGCGCTGTCCCGCCGCTATGCGGCATCATTTGGCGGTGGCGATGGGGTTGATTCCGGTGGCGTTGTTGCTTTCGTTCAACCTTCAGCGGTATGGGCGCCCCGCGCTTCTTCCTGTAGAAGGATATCAATTCATACTGACTTCGATTATTGCCGATCAAAAAATTGATGCAGCGGAAGCAGGGGAGTGCGCGCTAGAAAATAGCGCGTATGTCGAACGTCTAGGACGGGCGCCGCTCACCACCTTTCCCTTCCTGACGGTCTTTCACGCTGAGCCACTGATTTCCGCTGGATTGGGCAATCTGGATCTTATCACGAGCGCCCTACGTCCGATCGCAAAAAATGAATGGCTTAGGATTAACGACTGTTTGCTTGCCTATTCGCGAGATATCATTGCCGCTCGGCCGCTGCGGTTCCTACTGCTCGTGCTGTGCGGGTGCGGAACGCTTCTTTGGTGCGCGCCGATTGTCGCGTTATTTTATTTCTTCGCTAGAAAAATATCGCTGCCTCGCCGTCTTCACGTATTCTTCCATGCCGCGCTGGCGGTGCACGTATTTCATGTGATTTTAGTTTCGCTGGTAAACGTAATGTACGAGCGCTACTACGCGCCGACGTTTTCCATCCTATTAATTGTCTTAGCGGCGCTGGTTGCCTCTGTGGCCAAACAGCGGCTGGCGAAAGTGCGGTAATTCCAGATACTTGCTAGGCGCGCGCATATCGCACCATTCCTAAGTTTCGCCCATAACATTCATTGAGGGTTCTTTGAGTGGAGTTTTTCGTGGTTGACTTGGTCGTTTCCAATTCTGTTCACGCGTCGACGCAGTCATCCGCGTCGTCTCTTTCCGAAAGCGCCTTTCCCGCCGCGGACCGTCCGGCAATCCGACAGGAGCAGCGAGCCGAAGCGCAAACACAGGCGCTTATTTCACCTGATGCGGATAAGTCCACTGCGGTTGCGACGCAAGAACTTGATCGGGTTCTTGCTGAAATCAAAAAATCGCGGCATTCCGGAGAGTTGCCCGTCTCATCCAAAATCAGCGCGGAATTTCGCGAAAAGTTGCAGAACCCACTTGAGTCTGACAAGGAGTCTGTTGGTCGCCGGGAATTCGATCGCGCTGGGCGGATCATCGAGGAACTGAAAGTGAATGCCGATCGCCTGATAGAGCTCCATCGCAGGGGGCTCGATCCTAAATCCGACGAGTTCATCCTTGTAAAAAATAATTTACGGCTACTTCTTCGCGAGTACGGTGAGTTAACCGGCAGCCAAGTTCGCGAGGATATGCTCGACAATAAATTTTTGGCATCGGTATCGAACGACCGACTTCGGATAGTTGCCTTCGGCGGAATTATCAGGCTTGCGTACGAACGCATTAAAGCGGCATTGAAAGCGCAAGAGAAGGAGGATGAGGAGCATAGGAAAGAGCAGGAAAAGAGGGAGAAAGAGAGGGAGACGAACGACGCACGCACACGGAACGAAATTCTCAGAGCGCAGCAGCGCTTAGGCCGCAGAGCTTATTTGCAGCAGAGTCCGAATGTAACGCACGCGCAAGAAGAGGCGGTCATTTATGAAGAGCGCCGCAGCCGCACACTTGAGTTGCAGGCTATCGATGAGAGGGTGCGTCAGGTGCGCGGCGAGGCGGAACTCCAATCGGTCGAAGCAGAGCGGATGTACGATATTGATCCGGACCAATTGCCTCCAGAGGTCCGCGCGCGCATCGCGTTGCACCGTAATTCCGAAAACGTGCTCGCTCAAGTTCGTAGTGTTAACCAGTTCGGCGCAAACCAGCCGCTGATTCGCTATTATGGGCGCAGCTATTTAGAAGTTGATCCCGAAGTTAAATCCGTAGCGTAGTAGCATAAATTAAATGTGATTTATCGTTGAACGCGTCACGCCCAGCGTTGGTTAAAACGCTTTTGATGCGCGCTCGAATTTTGGTACGGTAGGTCGTCTGGTGCCGGTCAAACGATGCTGCCCGAGAATTACAATCAGCCTATAACGGTTCAGTTGATTCGCTCTGCTGCCGCCGAGATTTTCGAGGAGTCGCCGAGCGCCTTGGCTGCGAACCCGATTATTGCCGAGTGGTCGTGAACCGCGCGCGATCGGCGGCGGAGGTTCGCTGGCAAGATCTCAATATTCAGACAGGTTTGATAACGCGTGAGCGGCAGCAGCTTGCCGATTTCATAGGGGCGATTAAAGGGGAGCGCGCCAAAATAATAGTTGTCCATCATCTGCTCGAGATGGCGGCGGACCGCCGTCTATCGCCAAAGCAGGCGCAAGTACTGATTCATGCGGTAACATCAGGCGAGGCGTACGTTGACGGCGTCGATGAGCCCCTGTCTGAGATAACGAAAAGTTCGACTCGCGAAGTGTCATATGCGCTTCACAGTCACCGCAGAGAGCGCTCCAAGCAGATGGGGATTCTTCAGCGTTTTGAGGAGGAGCAGTTTAAGCTCGCGGATGTGAAGCTGCTCGATTCGCCGCACGGTCAGCGCAGCCGCCAGTTTCTCAGTGATGCAATAAGCTATCTGCGCAGCTGCGGTCAGCGTGGGTTTATTCAATTGTATCTCACCCAAAAAACGCCGCCTCCGAGAATTGCCGCGATTTTAGGTGCGGCTGTCGGGCAAGTCCTAGAATGCGCCTGGCCTCCGGAGTTGCGACTTTCGCCAGGGCACCTCTGTATGCTCGAACATTTAATCGAAGATAAAAGCAGGGGCGTTTTTACAACACTTAAGGACTTTGGCGCGCGGTATGATCTCGATATCAGCGGCATCAGCCGCGCATTTACGGATCATGGCAAATATTTGGGAATACCGCAGAAAATCATACGTGGCGCATTGCGTCTGGAAGGAGCGGCGCAGGAAGCTGAGCTACGCGACGCCTTAAAAGCGCTGCGATCAAGCAAGAGCGTTTCGCTAGAGCACGGGGAACTTCTGCGCAGTGCCTTGCTGCGCCACGAGCAGGCGCAGGATGTCCCGACTGAGACCCAGCTCGCAGTGCTACGCTATGTGTTTGAGCGGAAAACCGCTGGAAAGCAGATTAAAATAGATTCGGTTGCGCGTGCACTCGATTTGAGTTCATCCGCGGTATATACCGCGCTCGAGGGACGGGATGGTATGCGCGGAGCGTTCGATCGGGTGAATGAGATAGTGGGACGGTTTGCGCCGGATGTCTTAAAGGAATTAAATGATCACTATTTCCCATTCAAGGAACGCGCCTATCGAGGAATATTGAGGGCTATTGCCGCCGCAGTGCCCGCTACGGAAAAAGAGGTCCGGCAAAAGGAGCAACTGCTCAGAACCGTGGAGGTGATTCTTCAAGAGAAGGATCTGGTAAAAACGCCGACCGTAGTCGAAATCGATGGCGGCCGGCGCATGCCGCGCACGCTCCAACGCTACGAAGTCGCATCGCTGGTGAGCGCATTTCTCGGCGAGTATGGCGGGAAGAATGCGGAAAAAGCCCGTTCAGATTTAGGTCGAATCCTGCACAGTCGAAAAGAGCTGCACATAAGCGATAAAGTGTTTCGCACCTTTTTGCACGGTAAGCAGGTTAAAGCTCAGCTTGTTAAAGGCGCTATCGCCAGGCTGATGGATGAAGTGCCCAGTCTCGCGCCGGTAATCGCGGCAGTATCAGCGAAGGGTGACGCGGTACCGCTCGAACATGATGATATTCCTCCTGGCTTACTAGGTTCGCCACTGTTTGGGCTGGCAAGTCGCATAGTGCGGGAGACGGATGTGGGCGAGCGTGTGCGACTTTCGGGCGTATATTGCGCTACACGTCCGCACACGCTGCGAGAGCTCGCGTATGATGCGGGTTTGCTCACTCGGGCGCCGCAACATTTAATTCAAAATCAGTTTTACTCTCGACTCAGAAACGTTCTGTTAGAATCAGCAATGCTGATTACCGATTCGCGTGCGGTGGATGCGATTCAAAAGCTCCATGAAGGCGGAGATGTGCCGCAGAGTGGTGATTTTTCCATTCGTCCGCTATTTCTCGCCGCGGACAAACGCGGGGTCGCACCGCAATTGATGGCGCAGTTTCTCGAAAATCTTTTCGAGCAGCGATCGTGGGCGCACGGTGCCGCGCTGATTGAAGAAATAGCTCGTATTGCGTTTGGCGCGAAGTGGGAGGGGTTGCAATCCAGCGAGCGGCGATATGCGCGCAAATGTTATACCTTATTTCTCGTTAAGGCATTCGGTCATGAAGTCGAGGCGCGATTGACCGAGGAAGAGAAGGGGAATTATGCGCTCACGCTCGAACGCGTCCAAGCGGATGAAATCAAGCAAACCGAGGCCGACCTCAAGGCACGACGCTGGGTCGAGGGATTTTATGAGAAATACAAAGTTGAAACGGTGGTGCATCGCTACTGTTCGCACCTTATTCAAAGCGTCGGGAATCCAGGTGGACTGCCGTTTGCTGAGATGGTCGAAATCGGGCAGGACGCGGTCTTTGAAGCCAGCCGTACGTATAGGCCGGAAGCATATGCGGCGGCAGGTAAGCCCGTCGCTGCGTTCAATACATATGCTATCAGTATGATTCGCTGGAAAATGCTCGGCGCGGTCAATCGTTTGGCGCAGGAACTCAAGCATACGCCGGTGCACCTCGAGGATCCCGTGGTGGGCGCTAGTGAGGATTCGGGACTTACGCGCGGCGATCTTATTGCTCAAAACGCTGAGCCCGAAAATCTGGAAATGCACGTTAAAGCGCAACAGCTTTTGCGAGCGCTCGATCGGCTTTCGCCGCTCGCCAAGCGAGTAATGGAGCTGCGTTTCTCGCTCGGTAAAGAGGGTGAAGATTTCGACGACATGACGCTCGATGAAATAGCGCTCCGCATTCACCGTGAGAAACTTTCCGATCGTGTACTCACACGAGAGTGGATACGGCAGGTGATAGCATCGTCGATTATTTCACTTCGCGTTCAAACCTATGCGGGTACGGCCGCGGAGTGGCGCAGCTATTTTGAGGCTATCGCTAGCCGCGAAACGCCGCGGCCATTGATGATTGATGCACGCGGGGCTGAAATGCGGCTTACGGAAAAACTCGCATTTCAAATTAAGCAGAACGAAATTGGCAAAAAAATAGTCTTCAATGTTGATCGCGTTTTTCAACATGAGAACAACGGGTATGAAGTCCTAGTGCGTTCTCAGGATGTGATGACGCTTGAACAGCTTGGGACATACGAGATTCAGGTGTTGAAGAATGAATTGGTAACCTGCGAGCGTCTCGATTAGGTCGCTACCTGCACGTTGAGTTTCGGACAGCAAGAGCGCGCTCTCAGAATTTAAGGCCGTTGAAGCGCGCACCTATCCGTGCTCAATAATTTGAGGCCGCGCCTCATTCAATATGCCGTGCGTGTCTTTCCTGAATATTTGTCCAAATAGTTTCGTCGCCCTCATAATTATGCTATATTAGATACAAAGCATTTACTGTTTACAGAAGTGACTTATATGAAAATTACCCCGGTTCGCCCGCGAATCACTGTTCCTGCAATTTCAGCCCGTAAAAACACGTCTGACAAGATATGCGCATTAACAGCATATGACTATACGTCGGCGCGCATGATCGATCAGAGTGAAGTTGATCTTATCCTTGTCGGTGACTCGCTCG
>CAYTAW010000017.1:0-16698 GCA_964435675.1 uncultured Bdellovibrionales bacterium | reverse complement strand
CTCTGGCTCCCGGTCATGTTGGCCACGTCCGTGATGAACTGCGGATTCTCGAGCTGATCGCGCGTCACCTCCCGAATATATCCCAGCGCGTGCGCCGCCATATCTCCGTAAACATACTTGCGCGTCGCCACGACATTCAGCACCACGCCTGGCAGACGGTAGCGTTGCGCAGCCACGCGCGCGAGCTGATCGGGCGTGATGTCCGCGAGCAGCACCTTTGGTTCGAAGCGGCGACGGCGTTGCTCACTCAGCTTCGCCATAAGCTCTTCCGGGTCTTTCTCCAAAATACGCGCCAAGTCGAAGATCGTTTTCTTTGGATGCGGGCAATCTTCGGCAACGAATTCAACGTCAAACGCCGGCCGGTTGGCAGCGAGTACCGTACCGTTTCTATCGAGTATCAATCCCCGTGGCGGGGAAACATACACCGTACGGAGCAGATTATTCTCGGAGCGCACACGGAAATAGTGCCCTTTCAGGACCTGGAGATACCAGAGCCGCACGGTTATCAGCAAAAAGGCGGCGACGAGTATCCCGGAGGCGATGCGCACGCGAATGGAGAGATTGAGCGTGCTCGACGACTGTCGGATATTCATCGCTCTGACCGTGCCATTGAAAATATATCGGAAATACCGTAGCGCGAAGATCGAGACGGCGCTTTCGCGATTAAAATTCGATTGAGAAGCATAAAGACGAACGGAGCAACTACCGCTGAACTGAGCGATTCAATTACTGACACTGAAAACAAGCTGCCGCGAAGCGGCTGAAATTGATAGAGCAGCGCAAAATAGAGCGTAGTTGAAATAATATTTGCGATGAAGACAGATATTATTACCGTCGATTTAGAATGCGTAAATAGCCGCTGCGCAAAGAGAGCCAACAGAACATATATAAAGACGAAGGACCCCGACCACGGGCCAATTAACGTGCCCGAGAAGAGGTCGAATAGGATCCCGCAGAGGAACGCGAGCACGACCCCAAGCACGGAGACTTCATAAAATCCGATAAATACCACCAGCACAAGCACGAAGTTCGGAATCATGTATGCCGGCAGCGCCGCGTGCAGGACGACGCCCTGGAGCACCAGCGAAAAAAAAGCGAAGAGCAGAGTGCCGACAATCAGCCGAATCATGGCTTACCCTTCATCTCTTTCTTGTCGCTCTTTTCAGGCGCCGCGGCGTCCGACTCCGGCGGCTCAGCGCGCGGCGCCGTAGACACCACGACCACGCTTTCGATCTTCTCCATACGCACACTCGGCTGCACGCGAATATCGTGAAACATCGAATCAGGACGACTCGTCACCTCGGTCACAACGCCAATTAAAAGTCCTCGTGGATAGACCCCATCGAGCCCGGAAGAGATGATGCGATCGCCGATTTTTACCTCTTCCTCTCGCAACACGAATTTCCAAAGATAATTTCCATCGCCGTCGCCCTCAATAACTCCGCGCGCGCGATTTCCCTGCACGAGCGCGTCGACGCCGCTCAGGGGGTCGGAAATCAAAAGGACGCGCGAACTCGAGCGACCGACGTTCGTCACTTGCCCAACTAAGCCGGTACCAGAGATGACGGCCATGCCCGGCTCAATACCCTTCGACATCCCCTGATCGATTACGATTGCGCGCTGCCAACTCGAGGGATCGTAGCCAATGACGCGCGCTACGACGCCTTCAAGTTTCTGCTGTTCTTTCATGGAGAGGAGTCCGCGGAGCGATTTATTCTCGAATTCGAATTCGAGCAGCGCGGAATTACGAGTCTCCAGCGCTTCAAGGCGATCGCGCAAAATCTGGTTTTCCTGCCGCACGCCGCGAAGATTTAAATAATTATACCAGAGTCCGGTGATCGAATCGCGCACGCCGCGATGAAGCACTTGGAACGGATGGACAATCTCATCGACGGTACGGTATCCAATGCGCGCGAGTTCTGGATTACGGGCGCTGTAGGCCGTTAGAAAGAGCGAAAAGAAAAAGAAAAATGCGGCAGCGCCGAGGATCTTGCCCGTATGTACAGCGGATGCGGCCATACCTGATTAATGTGCGATAACATCTTTAAGCATGTCGAGCTGATCGAGCACGAGACCAGAGCCGATAACCACTGCGGCGAGAGGGTCTTCGACAAGCGTTACCGGAAGCTCCGTTTCCTCTGATATTAACTTATCGAGATTTCTAAGGAGAGAACCGCCGCCGGCCATGGCTATACCGCGATCAACGATGTCAGAGGATAGCTCAGGCGGGGTCTTTTCGAGCGCCATTTTGACCACATCGACGATTTGATTAATCGGCTCGAGCAGCGCGTCACGAATCTCATCTTCAGTTACCACCACCGCACGCGGCACGCCGTGCACGAGATCGCGCCCTTTCACTTCGATCATCAAATTCTCGCCAGTCGGTATCGCGCTTCCCACCGCAATCTTGATCTGCTCTGCAGTGCGCTCGCCAATCAGCATGTTGTAGCGGCGCTTAACGTAATTCGAAATCGCTTCATCCATCTTATCCCCGCCGACCCGCACGGAGCGTGAATAGACGATTCCCTTCAGTGAAATCACGGCAATTTCGGTAGTGCCGCCACCGATATCGAGAATCATGCTGCCGCACGGTTCGGTAATCGGGAGACCAGCGCCGATTGCTGCCGCCATTGGCTCTTCGATCAGATACACTTCGCGAGCGCCGGCCGATTCAGCAGATTCCTTGACGGCGCGCTTCTCGACTTCCGTAATACCGTGCGGAACGCAGATGATGATACGGGGGCGCAGCAGCGCCTTGCGATGATGCGCCTTGCGAATGAAATAGCGGAGCATCTCTTCGGTGATTTCGAAATCAGCAATCACACCGTCCTTCATCGGGCGGATTGCCGAAATACTTTCCGGCGTCCGACCAAGCATCATTTTCGCTTCAGCGCCAACTGCGACTACTTTTCTTTTCCCTGTGTTCGGATCATTTTGCACCGCAACGACCGAAGGTTCATTGCAAACAACGCCTAATCCCTTCGAATAGATCAGCGTATTCGCGGTCCCCAAATCAATCGCGAGATCGTTCGAGAAGAAACCGAGAAGCGAGTCAAAAATCATGGTGCTGCTTTCCTAATTATAACTAATTTACGGGAGCTTCGAGGCGCCTCGCTCCGAGAAAGGGTGCATCGCTCCAAGAACGGGCAAGATTACCCCGGATGATTTAAGAAGAAAACAAAAAAGGGGGAATTTTTATTGTACGGATCGCGCTTCGGAGCGCAATCACGCGCAAACTATCATTCACACAGATTGTGATTGTTCCGAAGCGAGAGCGTCGGAAACAGCGCCGCCGAAACGGCGCGCGATCGCGCTTGGCAGAGAACCAATACGATCGGACGGAACCTCAATACCACTCTCAGCAATTCGCTCAACAAGAAATTCAATCTGCTCATCTTGGGGTAAACGTCGATCAAGAAAGATCAATTTATCCTGTAGCACACGGCAGGCACCGCTTACCGCGCGCCAACCATGTCCCTGCTTGAGCTTTTCACGGCGCACGCGAAAACCGGACGAACCCAGGATAGACGCTAACTCCCTTAAAAGACTCTCTTTTTCTTTGATGGCTTGCTTATCTTTGGACTTCATTTGCGTAACTTCACTTACCCTTCACCGCAGTTGAACGGATTACTAAGTCTAGCGTACCCGCGCTATCCTGCTAAAATAACAGAATAAAATATGTCAGCCAAGCCGCAGATATGCGCCGCCGTTGCGTCCGCGGATCTTGTCTTTTAGAGCGCTTCTGATACTATACGGCTCCCTTGGATTTTGTAAATCGAGCATTCGCAGAAGCAATTTACTGCCGTGAGCTCAGTAATAACTGAGCGGGAATTTAGGTCTAAAGGGAGAATCCACTACAGGATTGATAAAGAGGTAAGTCATATGACACAAGCAAATCAATTAGCCGCCATCGAAAATGAAATCATCAAAGAAGGCATTCCATCGTTCCGCGCAGGAGATACGGTGCGAGTGCATGCCAAGATCATCGAAGGCACGAAAGAGCGTATTCAGATTTTCGAAGGCATTGTCATCAAGCGTCACGGCAAAGGCGGCGCTTCGGCAACATTTACGGTACGTAAAGTTTCCTACAACGTCGGCGTAGAACGCACCTTCTTCGTTAACAGCCCGCGCATCGATAAGATCGAGGTTATCGCTCGCGGACAAGTGCGCCGCTCGCGCCTTTTCTACCTCCGCCCACTTCGCGGCAAGTCGGCTCGCGTCAAGAACCGCTTTGCTGCTGACGAAGCAGGTGCAGCTATCAGCGCGGAAAAGAACAGCGCTGAATCGGCCGCTGCTGAAGCAGCTCCGGCTCAGGAATAATTTCCAAAATTCAATATACAAATCACTAGAGCCGCTGTGCTAGCGTAATATACGTCTATTCAGCGGAACCCAAAGCTCAGTGAATAATAAATTCTATTTTTGCGGCATCGGCGGAAATGGCATGAGCCCGCTCGCGCGCTTGCTCGCCAGCAGAGGAAAAACAGTCATTGGCTCGGATCGCTCCTACGATTGCGGCCGCAACCTTCAGTTCTTCGAAGAATTGAAACGCGAGGGTATTACCCTTGTCGCGCAGGACGGAACAGCCGTCGATTCATCAATTGATACGTTCGTAATCACGCGCGCCGTGGAGGATTCGAATCCGGATATCAAGCGCGCGCTCGAATTACAGCTGCCAATCATCAAGCGCCCGCTCCTGATGGCCGAGTTATTCAAAAACACCGAAAATATTGCGGTAGGAGGAACGAGCGGAAAGTCGACGACGACTGGAATGATTGCACACATCCTCAAGCAGGCTGGAAAAGATCCCACCGTTATGAACGGCGCGGTAATGCTCAATGGAGCAACCAACTTCCACAATGGTCGCGATACTCTCGCCGTATTCGAGGCTGACGAGAGCGACGGCAACAACGACGTCATTGCGCTCTGCCCGACTGCAGTATCAGTGCTCACCAACATATCGCTCGATCATTTTGCGCTTCACGAGCTGGCCGACATGTTCGGACGCTTCGTCGAAAAGGCCGGCGTCGCAGCGGTACTCAACGCCGACTGCGAAAGCTCGATGGCGCTGCGCGCGCGGCACGCACGCGTAATTACGTTCGGACGTCGAAACGACGCTGACTTTACACCGCAAAAATTTCCGATTTCACTCGATATCCCAGGCGAGCATAATATTGAAAATGCGCTCGCCGCCGCAGCAGCCTGCTCGGCGCTCGGCATTTCCGGTGAAAACGCCGTAGCAGCGCTTAAGTCCTTTAAAGGAATCAAGCGCCGCCTGGAACTGGTAGGAACGGCACGCGGCATTCGCGTGATCGACGATTTTGCCTCTAATCCCGGCAAGATCGACGCAGCTGTGAAAACCGTGCAGCAACCAAACGGCCGCACCTTCGTAATTTTTCAACCGCATGGATTTCAGCCGACCAAGATGATGAAGGATGGTTATATTGAATCGTTCAAAACGCTGCTGCGCGCGAAAGACATTTTAATAATGCCCGACATCTATTTCGCCGGCGGCTCAGTGAATGTGGTCAATGGAGAAGTAATCGCGCTGCCGAAGGATATCTCCTCCCGGGAGGTAATAGATCCGGTGGCAGCCGCCGGAAAGAGCGCCGTCTATATTCCCAACCGCAAAGACATCCTTCCTTTTTTACAGAATGAAGCAAAATCCGGGGATACTATAATAATAATGGGCTCTCGAGATGAAACGCTCTCCGATTTTTCCCGTGAAATACTTAAGGGCTTGCAGTAATCGCCGCCAGAAACTGCCCACGATAATCGGTACTCAGCGGCGGGTCTTTAATTTTCAATATGTAAGATATAAAGAGTCAACTAATTCACCCTGAATGCCGCATGCAGAGTGCCGGAGCCACTACTACCTTTTGATTTTCCCCAACCAGCACGGGCACGCCTAACATACCGCTAACATCCCCACAAACCAGCGGATTTTTGCGAGTTTTGACCCGGTATGATAAAACCGAACGGTCAGAAAAAGGATCCCATGCAAATAAAACTCAATAAACAGATAGCCATTCCGGTTGCTGCGGTGGTCGGCTTGATCGTTTTACTCGCAATCATCAAGTTCGTTCAAATCCAAATCGCCATGCGTTCGCACCCTTCGGGCATGCCGCCAGAAGCGGTCACCTCAATCGTTGTCGGCGAAACCGATTGGCAGAAGACAATCAACGCAGTGGGATCGCTTGAGTCGCCGACCGGCGCAATGTTGAGCACCGACGCGCCGGGAAGAATTCAATCAATCAATTTCGAGTCAGGCACGCAAGTCGCAGCCGGCACCGTGCTGGTCGAACTCGACAGCCAGGTCGAAAAATCGACGCTCGCCGCCGCTCAGGCGTCACGAGATGAGGCCGCGCGCTCATTCGAACGCGCAAAAACACTGCGATCGTCAAATACTATTCCACAGGCCGAGTTCGACGATGCACGCGCCAAAGCTCAATCAACCGAAGCAAACGTGCAGTCGCTCGACGCCATGGTGAAGCGCCGCGCCATTATCGCGCCATATAACGGCATGCTCGGCATCCGGCAGATTACCGTCGGACAGTATGTCGAATCCGGCACCAAAGTGGTCGCGCTGCAATCTCTCGATCCGCTCTACGTAAATTTTGCACTTCCACAAAGCGATGTCCCCAATATTCGCATCGGACAAGCGCTCGTGGTGACGCTCGAAGCCTTTCCAGGCGAAACTTTTCCCGGAAAGATAACGGCAATCGATTCGCAGATTGATTCGGCAACACGCACTATCGGCGTGCAGGGGACGATCGTAAATCCGAAGATGCAGCTTCGCCCGGGGATGTTCACACGCGTAAGCGTATCGGTTGATCGTATCGACAAAGTTATTGCAATTCCGATGTCGAGCATCAGCTATGCTCCATACGGGGACGCTGTCTATGTGATCGAGAATATGAAAACGCCCGATGGCGCAGATTTCCGGGGCGTGCGCCAGCAGATCGTCAAGCTCGGTGAGCACCGCGGGGATCAAGTGGTCATTGCCGCGGGACTCAAAGCGGGCGACGAAATAGTAACGTCCGGTACTTTCAAGCTCCGTCCGAACGCAGCGGTGATCGTAAACAACCAGATCCAGCCGGGTAACTCGACCAATCCGCAGCCAGAGGATCAGTAATATGGCTTTTACCGATACCTTTATCAAACGGCCGGTGCTCGCGACCTGCATCAATTTGCTGATTCTGATCGCTGGCATACAGGCAATCAGCAACTTGAACGTCCGCCAATATCCTAAGAGCGACCTGGCGGTGGTAACCGTAAAAACAGCCTACGTGGGAGCTAACGCGGATCTCGTACGGGGATTTATCTCCACTCCGCTCGAGCGAGTGATTGCCAGCGCAGACGGTGTCGACTACCTCGAATCATCGAGCACCCAAGGCCTGAGCACTATTACCGCCCATTTGCGCCTTAACTTCGATATCAACGCGGCATTGACACAAATTCAAGCCAAGGTAGCGCAGGTAAGAAACGATCTTCCGCCGGAAGCGGAAGCACCCGTAATCGATGTGGAAACGAGCGACAACCGATTCGCCTCGATGTATCTCAGCTTTTATTCAGAAGATCTCGCTCAAAATCAGATAACCGATTACCTGACTCGCGTCGTGCAGCCGCAGCTCTCGGCAATTGCCGGGGTGCAGAAAGCTGACATTCTCGGCGCGCGCACCTTTGCGATGCGCATCTGGCTTAAGTCGGACAAGATGGCCGGTTTCCAACTCAGCCCGTCGGACGTTTCGATTGCGCTGGCGGCAAATAATTACCTCGCAGCGGTCGGCAGCACCAAGGGCAACATGGTCTCAGTCAACCTCTTGGCCAATACCGATTTAAAAACAAAAGAAGAGTTTGAAAATTTAGTGATCAAACGCGATGGTCCGACGCTCGTGCGCCTGAAGGATATCGCCGACGTCGTTCTTGGCGCGGAAAACTACAATGAAACTGTGCGTTTCAGCGGACAGACGGCAACCTTCATGGGCATCTGGGTGCTCCCGAACGCGAACGCGCTCGATGTAATCAAGCGCGTGCGTGCGACATTACCCGCAGTTGAGGCGCGTCTTCCAAGCGGAATGAAGCTCGGCGTCCCTTATGACGGAACTGCCTATATTCAAGACGCGATTCACGAAGTGATCCATACGCTTACAGAAACTATTCTGATCGTTATCCTCGTAATCTTTGCCTTCATCGGTTCGTTCCGCTCCGTGCTCGTTCCCGTTGTCGCCATCCCACTTTCGCTTATCGGCGGCGCCGGCTTGATGGTCGTTTTCGGTTTTACCATCAATCTGCTTACGTTATTGGCTATCGTACTCGCGGTTGGACTCGTCGTCGACGACGCGATCGTCATGCTCGAAAACGTCGAGCGTCACGTCGCCGAAGGGCAAGATCCTTACGAAGCCGCGATCACCGCGGCGCGCGAACTGGTCGGTCCGACTATCGCAATGACGATCACGCTTGCCACCGTCTATGCTCCGATTGGAATTCAGGGCGGATTGACCGGAACTCTCTTCCGCGAGTTTGCCTTTACGTTGGCAGGCGCCGTTGTCATCTCCGGATTCGTCGCGCTCACGCTCTCACCCATGATGGCCTCTAAGCTCGTGAAAAATCACGGTGGGCAGCCGGGGCGCTTTAAGGAGCGCGTTGACGACCTTTTCGATCTCGTCAAGTCAACATACGAACGCTGGCTGCGCCGCGCGCTTCAGGTAGCGCCCGGCATCATCAGCGCCTCGGCCGTATTCGCTCTAATCGTCCCCATTCTTTTCATGTTTTCGATGAAGGAGCTGGCACCACGTGAAGACCAGGGCGTACTGTTCTCGATTATCCAGACCTCGCCTAATAACTCGCTCGAGCAAACAGATCTCTATGCGGTCGAGGTTCAAAAGGCGTACGCGTCCTTTCCCGAGTATTCCAAGAGCTTCCAACTCACCAGCGCTAATTTCGGATTTTCAGGAATGCTGCTTAAGCCGTGGAGCGATCGTACGCGCACCGTGCAGGAACTCGAGGGCGAAGCGTGGGGGAAGATGGGGCAGATTCCGGGCATTCGCGCGATAGTTACCAGTCCACCACCGCTTCCGGGCGGCAGCGACTTTCCGGTTGAGTTCGTAATCTCGTCCACCGCTGAGCCACTCGAAATTTCAGGCTATGCGCAGCAGTTGGTCGGACGAGCGTTTCAGAGCGGTAGATTCATGTTTGCTGACACCGATCTTAAATACGATCTACCGCAGAGCAAAATTACGATAGATCGTGATCTCGTTTCATCATTAGGCCTCGATATGCGCCGCGTCGGACTCGATCTCAGCGTACTTACGGGCGGTAATTACATTAATCGCTTCAACATACAGGGGCGAAGCTATAAGGTAATTCCACAGCTCAAACGCAGCGAACGGCTGAATCCCGAGCAACTGCTCTCGACGTACATTTCAGGGCCCGACGGAAAACTCATTTCGCTCTCAACAGTAGCACGCATTTCAGATAGCGTAGAGCCGCGCGCGCTCAATCGCTTCCAACAACTTAATTCAGCGAAAATTCAAGGCGCACCTCCGCCCGGGGTTTCAATTGACCAGGCGCTCAAGGTGCTTGAGGACGCAGCGAAAGAAATTCTCCCTCCGGGATATTTCACAGATTACGCCGGCGAGGCACGACAGCTAAGAACCGAGGGCAACTCCCTGACCTCGACGCTGCTGCTCGCCATCGTACTTATCTTTTTAGTGCTCGCCTCGCAGTTCGAAAGCTTCCGCGATCCGCTGATTATTCTTGGCGGCTCGGTGCCCCTCGCTCTCGGTGGCGCGCTGATCTTCGTATTTCTGGGCGCGACTTCGATGAATATCTATTCCCAAGTCGGACTGGTCACCCTTGTAGGCCTGATAGCGAAAAACGGGATCTTGATCGTCGAGTTTGCAAATAAATTGCAGGAGCACGGACTATCGAAGATTGACGCGGTAATCGGAGCGGCAACGACCCGCCTTCGCCCGGTTTTGATGACTTCAGTCGCCACCGTGATGGGACACTTCCCTCTCGTAATCGCGACCGGCGCCGGCGCGGGGGCGCGCAACAGCATCGGAATCGTATTGGTAAGCGGAATGATAGTGGGAACGATCTTTACGTTATTCGTGGTTCCCTGCGTATATCTGTATGTTGCCGGACGGCACTCGACGCACGATTAACGCAAACCGAAAAATCCGCGTATCGCTTTGAGCAACCCCTCGCGATCGACGGCCGAAACATCGCGTCCCGAATATCCCTGTGTCTCATTACTCTTGGCGGAACGGAGCGCTTCGAAGCGATCGTGCATTACTTGCGCGATCCCTTCGGCCAGGGTCGCGCGCTGCTCGAGCACCGTTTGCAGAGATTCCTTGAAAATAACGATGACGTCGCAGTCTTCCAGCGCATCGACGTTAGCCGAACGCTCTTCTCCTGTAAGCAGCGACATCTCGCCAAAGAAGTCTCCGGCCTCCAGCGTCGCCAACTCATGCCGGCGGTTCGCGGCATCAAGCCGCGAGACGGAAACGCTGCCGCTCAAAAGCAGGTAGAGCGAGGTTTCCTTGTCACCTTGGCGGATAATGCGCTCGCTCCTCGCGAAATTATGAAACGCAGCCTCGTGAGCGAGGTGTTCAATCTCCTTCTCGTTCAAGCTGGCGAAAAGCGGGTTCTCAGCAAGGGCTTTTGATATTTTTTCATCCTCAGACGCCTGCTGCCGATAAGGAACCTCGGTCTTGTATACCGTTCGCATCGGATATGGAAAGGTCAACCCCTCTCGACGCGCGGCGTACCACACACGAGTCATATAGTCTTCCCGGATCTCATTCAAGCGCTCATAGTCGGAAAGAAACAGACGCGCTTGATAGGTGATAGCCGAATCACCATAATTAAGGGTTCGAATCGAAATACCGCGCGGAAGAATTCCGGGGGTGGCAAGCGCGCACTGAGCAAGAACTCGCTTTACCTTATTCGGTGGATCGTTGAAGGAGAATCCGATAACAAATTCTTCGCCATGCTCATCCGTCGGTCGCGTAAAATTGGTGATCAACTCTTTCCCCAGCACCAAATTTGGAACTACGACCATATCGAGACTTCGGGTGCGAATGCGTACGGACCGCCAGTTGATTTCAATTACTACGCCAATCGAATCACCAACCTTAATCCAGTCGCCGACCGAAAACGGCCGCTCAAAAAGCAGCGCAATACCCGCAAAAACATTTCCGAGCGTGTCTTGCAGCGCTAGACCGAGCACGATCGAACCAATTCCTAACGTCGCCAGAAAGCCGCCGAGATCGCGATTCCAGACCCACGCAATCACCAATGCCGCACCGCAGCCGACCATGGCGAACTGCGTCAAATCGAGGAAAAGGTTCGGAACGCGCGAGCGCCAATTACCGTTACTGTCTTTGGCGAAGAAAAACCCTTTGACCAGCGAAAGCGCCACGTAAATCAAGCTGATTCCAAAAACGGTTTTTAGCAGGCGGTGGGAGATGCTCCCCTCTTCAGGCAAAAGGAGAATGGAAACTAATAAAAGTATCCCTGCCGGAAGTAGAAAGTTTCGCGTCACGGCCAATGCCTCCGAAAGAGGACGGTGCCGATTAATAAGCGAATTCTTGACGCGCGAAAGGAGCAGAAATATAGCAAAGCCGCCCAAGGCGACGACCACGGCGAATTCGGTGCTGCTAACATTGAGGTATGAACGTAACTGCTCGACCATTAAGTAATCCCCCTAAGCCAGCTCAGGCTCTACCATTCAGACAGTACAAACGCACTCATAAAAACATACTTACTTAATTAACTCCAGTACTTAGCTCAAACACTCAACCAAAATGTCGCATTCCTATTGCCGCGAATAAATTCAATGATTACATAGTCTAATACCGTAACTACAATGATAGTGGATTCGCCAAATTTAATATGAAATTACGTTCGTCCAGCTGACTCGCGGTAGCGGTTTAGACAACGTGCAATAAAGGGAAAAATAAAATGCAATTCGCAAAGCGGCTCGTGCTCTTCTTTTTGACGAACATTTTAATTGTCGTCACCATATCTTTTATCTTGTCGGTGCTCGGCGTTCGCCCCTACATGCGTGCAAGCGGCCTTGATTTCGAACAGCTGGCGATTTTTTGCCTTGTCTGGGGTACGGTGGGCTCAGTCATTTCACTCGCCATGTCTCGCTTCACCGCTAAGTGGATGATGGGAGTGACGGTGATCGACCCGCGAAATGCCGGGGAATTCAACAGTTTGGTGCAAATGGTGCACCAGCTTGCGCGGCAAGCAAATTTACCGGCGATGCCCGAAGTCGGCGTCTACCAAAGTCCCGAAGTTAACGCTTTCGCGACCGGCCCGACGAAGTCGCGCTCACTCGTTGCCGTATCGACCGGACTCCTGCAGCGAATGAACAGCGGAGAAACACAGGGTGTGCTCGCGCACGAGATTTCACATATCGCTAACGGAGACATGGTTACGCTCACGCTCATTCAAGGCGTGGTAAACGCGTTCGTTATGTTCTTTGCGCGCGTAATAGCCTATTTCGCCTCACAAGGCGTCAAGGAAGAATCACGCCACATGGTGCAGTATTTAGTTACCTTTCTGTTCGAAATCATTTTCGGGATTCTCGGCATGCTGGTCGTTGCATACTTCTCACGTGTGCGCGAATTCCGCGCTGACGCCGGATCGGCTAAACTCTCGGGGAAAGGAAATATGATCGCAGCTCTTCAGTCGCTTGCGCGTATGCAGGGTATCTCGACGCAGGGAGAACAACCGGCTTCGATGCAAGCCTTCAAAATCGCATCGGGCAACCCGAATAGCTGGCGCTTTATGTTTGCGACCCATCCGCCTCTCGAAGAGAGAATACGGGCGCTTGAACAGGCCGCCATATAATTTTCTGAATTAGTATCGGCTGAAGTAGATAACTCGCGCGACGACTAACTGATGCAGACATGATTAACGAAAGCCGATCCGTGCTATCTGGTCGATGGTCGCGAAAAAAGATAAACCGCGATCGGCGCGAGAATCGCGATCCAGGATACTTTGATGATTAATGGCGACCCCTCGAGAAAGAAGGGAATAGTCATCATCGACAGCAAACAGAGACCGGTTAAAATTTTAATCGGCCAGCGCACAACGCCCTTTTCCTCCCAGTCACGGACGGTTTCACCAAAGCGCGGATGATTACGAATCCACTGGTGCCACTCCGGCGAACTCTTCGAGAATAGAAACGCCGCGAGCACCAAGAAGGGTACGGTCGGCATAAATGGAATAAATGCTCCGCCAATCGCTACCGCCAGCGAGAAAAACCCGAAGAAACGGAAAAGCATCGGCCGATAGGTCATGGTGAAGCGGACAGCGAAACGGACTTTCGGCAGGATAACCGGTTTAACCGCCGTCCGTAAGTCACTTTCTGCCTGCCTACTATCTGCCAAGCGCCTCTGCTATTTTTGTAATTTGATTTTTTCCCGCAACGATTTCCGCAGCAGAACGCTCGAATTTTGGAAGTAGCGACACGAGCTGCGAGGCGTCTTTACTATCCGCTGCGAACTGCAATTCTTTTAAATATCCGCCTAAGATAGAATAACCGAGCATGGGCGCGGATCCGAGTTCGACCGTAGCAAATTTCACTGTGTCGTACTGTCGATTATTGATAGCCTGGCGAATCGTCTCGGCAACACGCGGAAGTTTGGCAATTAAGCTAAGCGCCGAACGTGCGTACTCCGGCCGCTTCTTTAGAAGTTCCGGCACCACGGGCAGCAGTGGAATCTGAGCGGGTGCGCGCTTGACTTCATGAGTGCTTGCCTCGACCTGCTTAAAGACTTCGGCGACAAGGGTGTTACCTCCGCCCAATTTACTGATGTGCGCGTTGCATCCCGCCGCCAGGGTATTATCCTCGTCGCTGACCGTTGATCGCGCGGTCATTGCCACTATCGGCAGAGTGTATCCACTAGCGCGCAGCATGCGCGCCGCTGCATGCCCATCCATCTCTGGCATCTGAATATCCATCAAAATCACATCAAACGGGTGGTGATCATGCCAGGCCTGCAAACCGGCCTCAAGGCACTCTTTACCGTTACTGACCGCAGTAACTTCCAAACCGGACTGCGCCAGCATCTCTGAAATTAACATTCTGGAATCGGGACAGTCCTCGGCGATGAGAACACGATAAGACGGCTTGGCCGGAGTAGAAAATGTATCGAACTGCATAGAAGGCCCTTTCCAACTCAAACATCAAGTTTTTCGGGGCGGAAAACCGGAGGGAACACCGTATTGTTGAGATTCCTCAAAACGACATTCTCTTCTTAATAATGTGGACGGCAGAATATACGTTTTACTTGAGCAGAACTTGGCAGACTGGCAGCACCCTTCAAAATGTAAGCTATCTTAATAAATCTAATGGGTTAGCGATTATTTCACCTGCCTGAATACGCCCGGCCGTATCACGTAGCTGCCGAATCAAGCTAAAAAGACGGTCGTAATTGCCCTTATCGACACACTTTTCAACCTCGTGCGCGGCAGCACCAAGCTGTGGGTAGCCAAAAATCGCGGCACCCGCGAGTTTATGCGTTAAAGAACGAAGAGAACCCCAATCATTTTCGTCATACGCTGTTGTAATGGCGTCCATGCGGTCCGGCAGGCCCTTAAGGAAATTGGCCACGACGCGCTCAATAGCGGATTGCGTATCGGTACGATATTTTTCGTTTTCATTCATGTATCAACGCATAGCTGAACAGTACTGAGATGTAAGTCGGCCTATGGACGTAAATACTTAATCTGGTGCGAGAAACAGAAGAAATCGAGATACTGTTGGTAGCAGGTTAACATCTAATAGATGAACATATTTTCTGGAAAAGGTTATGCACAATAGATATCTCTCAATCGCATTGACGTTTTTGGCGGGCTGCGTATTTTCGGCGGAGGCGGTCGCGCAAAATTCCACGGCGAATTGCCGAGTTTCCAATTCCGAAAACGCTGCACTAACCATCATCGACAATCGCTTGATCTATTCTAAAGATGGCGCGATTTCCCGCATCCGTCTCGATCGCCGCGCGGCCCGCGTCGAATGCACGGATATCGACGGCGACGCAATCGACGAAGTATTGGCGTACAGCCGGAGCGGCGCCTATACCGTGCACACCTTGAGCGTTAAAAAAGCGCGCGCCGGACTATCGTCGGTTTGCAAGAAGATTCGAAATCTAACGAGGGGCGAAATCTGGAAATCAATCGCATCCAATCACATTAACGATCAGCGCAAATTAAGCACCAGCTTTATTACACTGCGCTCGACCGTTGCCCCAAAAAACAACTGCCTCTATGTCTATGACAAAAAGGGCACTCTTATTCATAAACTCGGCCGCTACTTTCCGAGCGGCACATTGTATTCGTCGCGCTACTACGGCGGACACGGTTGCGGCGATTTGAAATCCGCATCGAGCGTCGCGGCAACCGCACGGAGCAACACCGGAAGCTCGGCTGGCTACATGACCAGCGGAACCGGGAACTGCGTAGTTATTCCTAATATCGCTTCATGTTTTAATAGTTCGGGCTGCTAAAAATTATGAAACTACATTCGTTGGTAACGAGGTGCGTGGTCCTGTGCGCGGCCACACTTTCCCTGACTAATTGTTATTGGCGCATTGAACATATGCACTACATGCTGCGCAGCGAAACCATTCGCAGCCAAGAGCAAGCAGAGGCGGTTGTCGCAAAGGCAAAACTCGAACTCGCCCCCGATGGTCGCACGCGAATTCTTTATTTGCGAGGCACTCCATACGAACGTGGCTTTCAACAAGGGGTTCTGCTGCGCGAGGAGGTAGCGGACAACTTAACCTATATTTACGATACGGCCTCAAGCAAGTTTGGATCTGATGAACTGTTCGAGGAAGCCTTCGAGCGCATGCGTCCGTTCATTCCGCAGGAATACATCGATGAGATGCACGGCCTGGCGCATGGCGCTCAAATACCGCTACGGGTCGTGCACGGCTTTCACGCGCTGCCGAGCATCGCTGAATGGGGAGGAAAAAAAGAGATCGCCACTATCATGAAGCAAATGTTCTGGGGCGAGTTCGGCACGTCCTGCAGCAATTTCAATGTGTGCAACGGCGCAACCGCCGACAATGGATTTTATACGACGCGAATTCTCGATTGGGGACTACACCGCATTTCCCACGCTCATCGTTATCCGCTGATCACGGTCACCGTTCCTGAGAGTGGGCTCGCGTCCGCCAATATCGGCTGGGCTGGATTTCTCGGCGCCGTATCGGGAATGAACGAAGCGGGAATTACACTCGGCGAAATGGGCTATGGAAACCCGCCGGGAGAAACCATGCGCGGCCTACCGATGCCGTTTCTCTTGCGTGAAGTAATGACGAAAGCTCATAACCTCAAAGAGGTGCAATCGATCATTAAAAACAGCCCGGGTGATTGCGCGTTCATTTACCTTATGAGCGACGGTAAAAGCAAAACCTCGGAGCTCTATATTCGCGACAAAGACCGCTTTGTGGTGTACAACCCAGAGCAGCCAATTGTCGATCGAGACAATAATGTGCCGCCGATAAAAGATACGCTGTACGGCGGTCATTATATCGACGTAATGACCGAGCAGCTGAAAAAGCATCACGGCCAGTTAACCCCGCAGATAATCATGAACGACGTAATTCCTAAGTTCGTGATGAAATCGAACTTTCAAAAAGTAATATTTTACTGGTGGGCCCTACCGGCTCA
>CAYTAW010000016.1:8049-17207 GCA_964435675.1 uncultured Bdellovibrionales bacterium | reverse complement strand
CGCGGTAGCCGTTATTTTGCAGATAAGTCTCTGGGTTTCCATCTTCGCCGATCAATGGTTTGCGCACTATGCCGATAAAAAACAGGCACGTGATCCTTCGAGTTTGACGGCTTTTGGACTGATGTCGTTTGCCTGCCGCATGGTCATCTGGCTCATCGCCCTGCTTATCATTCTGGAGAACTTGGGCTTCAATGTCAGCACGCTCGTTGCCGGGCTTGGAATCGGTGGTATCGCCGTAGCACTCGCCGTGCAGAATGTGCTGGGAGATTTACTCGGCTCTCTCTCGATCATTCTCGATAAGCCGTTTGTCGTCGGTGACGCGATTACGATCGGCGATATTTCCGGAACCGTGGAGCACATCGGTGTCAAAACAACGAGGCTTCGCGCCGTAAGCGGAGAGCAGGTTATCATTACGAATTCCGATCTGCTCGGCAGTCGCATCCGTAATTTTAAGCGACTGCGCGAGCGCCGCGTCGTTTTTAGTCTCTCGGTCACTTATGAGACTGCTATCGACAAGATTGAGGCCATCCCCGGTATTGCGCGTGAGATCATCGAGAAGCAGAGCCCGGTTCGATTTGACCGTGCTCATTTAGCCACGCTCGGAAGCTCGGCGCTTCTCTTTGAGGTGGTCTATTTTGTGTTGAGCGACGACTACCTGCGCTATATGGACATCCAGCAGGCGATTAATATTCAACTCCTCAAACGCTTTAAGGAGCTTGGCGTCACCTTTGCGTTTCCATCACAAACCCTGCTGTTTAAGGGCGCTCCACCCGCGCCGTAGCATAGAATTGAGTGCGTTTCAGCATCGACGTTCCGTAACGGAACGTCTGATTTGAACAGTTTCCCTTTACGTGTTAAACAGGTAATATTCTTGAAATTTTTTTATTAGATAAGAATATTGGACGACGGAGGGCGTATGTTTGACCCTAAAATTAAGATTCGCCGCGTATTGATGGATAAGTTAACGGTTGCCGCAGAAACGATGGGTTGCTCAGTCGAAGAATTAGTCGATCAAGTGCTGGAGAAAGAAGTGGATCGTGTATTGAGTAAGTCGGGACGCACAGAAGTAAGTCAAGCTGAAGTCGACGACATTGCCAACAAACTTAAAGGGCTTGGCTATCTCGAGTAGCAGCGGCAGTGATGGCGCTCATCAATACAATTTTCGATTCCATTTTTGCGCTGCTTAGTTTTTTGCCACTTCGCATTCATTTAATTGTCTGCGCGGTTGTGTTCGGAGTTTTGCTCGTCCCGGTCTACGGGAAGGTGTCTCCTCAGCGGTTAATTGCTCGTTCCAAAAAGCGGATTTTTGCGGCGCTCTATGAATCTGTCGTGTTCAGGCGCAATACCGGCCTGAGCTTGGCGGCTCAAGGTAAAATGTTTTGGAATGGCTTGATTTACTTTCTCGTTGCCATTCCGCCGATCTTGATCCTTTCAGTTCCGTGCGTGTTCATTCTCGCGCAATTCAATTCGCTGTATGGCGTCCGTGGTGCGCAACTTAATCGCCCGCTGCTGGTCAGTGCCGAGGTTGCGCCATCGATCGATGTGCGACGCACGACGCTAGAATCTTCCGATGGGTTGGAAGTTTCTACTCCTGTGCGCGATCCAAATGGCCACGAAATTACCTGGCGTGTCAGTGCTCCTGAAGCGCTGAAGGGCAAGACTAGCGCAACGCTGACCCTTCGGTCGGGGGAGGGGGAAGTCCCGTTTGTCTTTGCGCTTGATGGAGCGAAGGGTAAGATTTATTCCGAAAACCCACGATCGTTTTGGCGGCAGCTCTTATATCCTTCTGGTATAAAAAATCCGGAGTGGCTGCAAAACCTTCAGGTGAGTTATCCAGAGATGGTCTTTTCCTACGGACCTATATCGAGCGGCTGGTTGGTCGTGTTCCTGGTCATTTCTATTCTCAGCGGATATATTGCGAGCAAAGTTTTTGGGGTGGAGGTATGATCGTTTACTGTAAAACAAAAAAAATAGCACGATTATATCTCGCCGTAGCTCGCGATAATTGTATCGGCCTTTCTGCCGGCTCGCGGGGTGACGCCGGATACGGCGCCGAGTAAGTTTTGGAGTGCATACATGAAAAATAACGTCCTCTTCATCGTTTTTGATAGCTGCCGCTATGACACTTTTATGGCGGCTAAGACGCCGAACATTCGGCGCATCGGCACGCCGGAGCAGCGATTTTCATACGCAAGTTGGACCGTGCCATCACACACAGTATATATGATGGGAGCTTCGCCACATACGAACCCGCGCGGTGTGTTCGCTTCCGAGGTATATAAGAAGGATTTTATTAATTGGGGAACGCGTACTGGCATTCCTGACATTTCTTTCAAGGGATTCGTTCCTCAACTTTCTCTGCCGTATTTCCTCAAGCAGCACGGCTACCGTACTAACGCACTGGTATCAATGCCGGTTCTCAATCAAACAACGAATATCAACAATCATTTCGATCGGTACCAACTGATGAAGAGTCATAATGACTTTTCTGCGATGATTGATGAGCTCGAATTTTCGAGTGACCAGCCTTCGTTTTACCTGATGAATACCGGAGAGACTCACTATCCATATACGTTGCCCGGCGAGTCGAACGATCTGCCGATTATTCACGGAATGCATGGTGTTTTTAAGCGCATGGATGAGTTCGCGCAGTCTGAGGAGGCTAAAATGAAAGCCTTGAAGGGGGAAGAGCAGTGGTTTGATCAGGATATGATGGATTCTCTGAAAGAGAAGCAGCGCACGAATATTGAGTATCTCGACGGTACGTTTGAAAAGCTCTTTGATAAAATACCGGCGAATACTCATCTGATTGTAACGTCAGACCATGGTGAGCTGTTCGGTGAAGATGGCTTTTTCGGGCACGGACCGGTGATTCATGAAAAGGTATTCGAGGTCTTTTTCGTTGAGGGTAAGAAACCAAAGTGACGGGCGCTACGCGCATATCGCGGAGAGAATTTATAAAGGGCGCCGCCGCGTGCGCGGCTATGTCTCCTCTTGCTCTGTCTCCTCATTCTCTGAGCAAGAAAATTTCTGGATTTCCCTTCCTCAAAAATCCAAATCTATCGACCAAGGCAATTGTACTTGGCATGGACGGCCTTGATCCGGAATTGTTGCGGCGCTTCGTCGGCGAGGGCATCATGCCCAACTTCAAACGCTTCATGGAGGCGAATCATTTTTCCACCTTAAAAACCACCATGCCGGCGCAAAGTCCCGTGGCTTGGTCAAGCTTCACTTCGGGCACGAATCCAGGCAAACACGGGATCTTCGATTTCATCCACCGTGACCCAAAAACGTTTACGCCTCATCTTTCGATCTCTCGTTCACATCAAGGGTCGCGCTCATTGGATATCGGATCATGGAAAATCCCCCTGGAAGCGGGAAGGGTCGAGTTGATGCGCCGTGGCCCCGCCATTTGGTCGCTGCTCGAAAGCAGGGGAATACCCGCAACCGTATTTCAAATTCCATCTAATTTTCCCGTAACGCCAGAAGGCACGCATGCCGTTAGCGGAATGGGTACTCCGGATCTTCTTGGCGGATACGGCACGTGTTCCTACTATGCCGACTCGGATTTAGCCGGACATGAACATATGGATAGCGTGCACTTTAAAAAGGTGCGCTTAATCGACAATCTGGTACGCACGGTTATTTACGGTCCGCCCAATTCCTTCAAAGAGGGTGCGCCTCCAACCGAGATCCAATTCACCATCCGTCGCGATCCATGGGAGCCGGTAGTCAAGATTTCCATTCAGGATCAGGACCTGCTCTTGAAGCAGGGGGAATGGTCGGAGTGGGTGCCGCTGAAGTTTGAACTGATGCCGCTTTTTGCGACTGCGTCAGGCATGGTGCGGTTTTTCCTCAAAGAAGCGTTCCCGCGATTCAAGCTGTATGCGACGCCGGTGAATATTGATCCAATGGACCCCGCGATGCCGATCTGCAGTCCTGCTGGCTATGGGCGCGAGCTGGCTGGCGTCGTCGGTCGCTTCTATACGCAAGGATTGCCCGCAGACACTAAAGCGCTGGCGACGGGAATTCTCAGCGACGATGAATATTTTGAGCAAGCGAAGCTCGTGCTAACCGAGAACGAGCGCATGTTGACGCATCAGCTCGAAAATTTCAGGGAAGGGTTGCTCTTTTTCTATTTCTCGAGCATCGATCAAAATTGCCACATGCTGATGCGTAATATGGATCCGACGCACCCACTGTATAATCCGAACGCGTCTCCTGAAGTAAAGAATGCCGTGCGACACCTGTATAGCCGTATGGATCGCGCGCTTGGCGAGGCGCTTGCCAAGGTTGATAACTCAACCCTCTTTATGGTGCTCTCCGATCACGGTTTCGGTACTTTCCGCCGTGAATTTCATCTGAACACGTGGCTGATGGAGCAGGGATACCTCACTCTTAAGGAACCCCTCGGCGATGACATGGGTGATGTTTTTAGTTTAGTTGACTGGGAGAAGACTCGAGCATACGGTCTGGGCTTTAACGGGTTGTATCTCAACATGAAAGATCGTGAGCCGCATGGTCAGGTTGCTCCCGATCGAGCCGCTGCGCTGGTCGAGGAGATTGGGGCAAAGCTCGAGAAGGTGATTGATCCAATTAACGGTCAGTCGGTTATTTCACGCGCATTCGCTTCATCCAAAATTTATCAAGGCGATTACGTCGGGCTAGCTCCAGAGATTCAAGTTGGATTCCAGCGAGGATATCGCACTTCGGATCTCTCGGTGCTCGGAAAATTTCCAAGAGGCACTATCGGCAACCGTACCGATAAATGGTCATCCGATCACTGTTTCGATAGCTCGCTTGTCCCGGGGGTCTTTCTCACCAACGCGCGCTGCATTTCCCCAGAGCCGGCAATCTGGGATTTGGCCCCCTCAATACTTGGGGCCTTCGGAATCCAAACGCCGCCAGAAATGGATGGTAAAAATATCCTCGAAAAGGCCTAAGCTAAGAAGGCGCGGTAGACTGCTGACCGCGGGGTTTGCCGCTATATCCATGAAAAACAGCCATTTTCATCCCGCCCTTGACTCCGCCTCTAACACCATCTATTCATTATAGCTCATCCCACGCCGGAGTGGCGGAATGGTAGACGCGTTGGACTCAAAATCCAATATTCGCAAGAGTGTGGGGGTTCAAGTCCCTTCTCCGGTACATCAATTGTTCATCTCAATTAATTACCTCAGGTATTTACCGGTAAATACGTATTGACCGGTAATTCGTACCGTTAAGTTGTTTTTTGGCTAAGGGCAGTGCGAATTGCATTTTCGCAGTCGGCCGCGATTTCTTTTCCGCTCTTTCCGTTGTTTTTAATCGGCGGAAGCACGGTGAAATGCACGGTACGACCGAAGGGGACAGGGAAGAGATTGTAACGCACTAGTTCCCACGATCCGTCGATCGCGATCGGAACAATTTCGGCATTCGGCATATTTTTGATTAAGGTGCTCAGCCCCGCGCTCTTGAAGTGTTTCATTTTACCGTCGCGCGCACGTGTGCCTTCCGGAAAAATAACTGCGCTCCATTTTTTTTCGGCGACTGAGCGACCGAATTCCTCGATAGCGGCGATCGCTTGACTGGAATCACCGCGGTCAATTAGGACGGATCCCATATTTCTTAGCGCAAATGAAATGCTCGGAATCCACTTGCCCAGCTCTTTCTTCGAAATGAACTTGGGATGGTATCGGCGCATGATCCAAATGATGAAGGGAATGTCATACATGCTTTGGTGATTCGAAACAAAGATGATTTCAGCTCCTTCTGGCGGCGTATAGTCGAATTGTATTCTGAAGCGCGTACCGACCGTTCGGAAATTTATGATTAAGCAGAGATTCATCAGGTCAAGTACGAACTTGTGCGCGCGATAGCCTAAGGGCAGGGCAATCATCTGCAGCGGATGAAAAAAGCATAAGATGCCCCAAAAGAGGGGGACATACGGGGCAGTAAGCAACCAGCTGACTACGCGGTGCATCGTCGTTCCTGCTGGAATATTGCGTGGGTAAGGAGCGGAGGAATTTTTGCGTAGCGTTTTTCCCTGCTCGTTAGGGCGAGCATAGCCCGGGCATGATCGAGGAGTCGTGCGCGCTGTTCCGCATTCCGTGTGGAGAGGTGCAAGTGGCGCACATCATCGAGAGCTGCCGTTTGGGCGATTGCGATAGCTTCCGGCGCGGCGCTTTCCGTTCGGCACTGGAAGATCGCGTCCGTAGCTTCTACTATCGGAGCGAAGCGCTCGTACTGTGGAGCTTGATTTTTTAATTCGGAAGACGCGACGAAGAGCATTGCGGCGCCAAGCGTAAGCGGTGAGCGCTCGTCAGCAGAGGTGATAAGTTGCTGTGCAATGCGGGCTGCTTTCGGATTGAATGAAACTCCAGGCTCGCGGGGAACGAGTTCATCTTCATTGCCCCCGTTGTTGAAGCTAAAGTTGAAAATATCGGTTAGTAGCAAAAATTCCGGCGACCGGTCTCCAAAAATGCGTTGAAACTGTGATTCAATTCCCGGAGCAAAACTATGCAATTGATTAAGCTGCCCGCTGGAAATTGATGAGTCTGACATTTGCTCCATATAGTAGGACCCAAGTGCTGCGTATTAAGCGATCGCATATTATAAAAAATATCTTGTGATAGCAAATAGTTAACGTGAATGAGGAGGCTACCCTAACGAGTTCGGGAGGGGTATTATAAAGGCGACTCGAATTTACGCGAGATTGTATATGCGACGAGTTTTCTTATCTGCCTTTGCGTCACTTCTGATTTTGAGTGCGGCCGGCGCGCGCGCGGAGGACGCTCCTTACGTACAGCCCGACGACGTTCAGGTTTCTACACCGATTTATCAGCCGAATTTTGATGAGTTCGAGCCGCGTCTTGGCACGTATACTTACGAGGTTAGCTGGCAGGGCATTCCCGCCGCAGAGGCAAAAGTTACAATCGATCAGGACGGCCTGCATTATAAAATGTCGGCCTTTGCAAAGACGTACAGCGCGATCGACATCTTTTATAAGCTTCGGTATCGCGCTCAAGGATTAGTTTCGGCAGTGACCTTTCTGCCCGAAAAGACCGAAGTTGAAAACCGGGAAAATTCTCGCATCAAGACGGTCGAGATGGACTTTCGGCCGGATGGGAGGATTTTTTCGAAGTTCAGACGGAACGCGAACGAAGAGGTGTTTGACTTCGATCCGCAAAATTTGACGCTCGATCCGTTTTCGGCCGCCTTTGTCGCGCGTAGCCTCGATTGGAAAAGCGGTGAGACCAAGACGTTCGATACCTTCAACGGGAAATCAAGGTATCTCATTTCTTTGACCGCCCTGGGACGCGAGATGATTAACTATGGCGGAAAAGTTCACGATGTTTGGGTTATTTCTCCATATGTGGAAAAGGTGACTGAGCCAAATGGTCCTAAAAAGCTTCGTTCGGCCAAAATCTACGTTACGGCTGATAAGTCGCGCGACATTCTTCAAATAGTAAGCAGCGTGTTCGTCGGCAGCGTGAAGACCAAATTGGTGGACTTTGAGCCTGCGCCCGTGCATCCGCAGGTTCGGATTCTCGCTCAGCTGCGCAATCAGGTTTACAAATAGCTTGCCATTCGTATTTAGTCGAAACGGGATTGCACCGTTGGCGATTGGGGACTACTTTCCAGTAGTCAGCAAATGCATCCTGCGTCAATATGAGCACTCCCGCCGATATTCCGACCGCATCACGTCTTCTTGTGATTGTGGTTAATTATAATCAAGAGTACGAGATTGGAGCGGTGCTCGAGAAACTGAAGCACTTTCATGATCCAAAAGATGTGATTGTGGTTGACGACGGCTCGCGCGACCGTTCGCCAGAGATTGCCCGCCAATTGGGATACAATGTTCTCGTTCACCCCCGAAATCGCGGCGTCGGGGCCGCAATCCGCAGCGGTATCCACTATGCGCTGCGTTTCGGTTACAGCGCGTGCGCTACGTTGTCTGCAAATGGTAAAATGAGGCCCGAAGATTTGAGTAGAATTGCGGAACCGGTTCTCGCAGGGAGGGCGGACTATGTTTCCGGCGCGCGCTTTATGAAAGGGGGAGGCAGTCCTGGGCTCAATTCGTTCCGCCGCTTCGCCATTCCTCTATTGTCTTTATTGGTCTGGCCGGTGCTGGGGCGCCGATTTCGGGATGTGACCTGCGGTTATCGGTGCTTTCGAACGGCAATCTTTCGTGAAACCCCGATGGTTATCGATCAAGAATGGCTGAATCGTTATGAGCTCGAATATTACATTCAAATTTGGGCTTGCCGTCTTAAGCTGCGTATCGAAGAGGTGCCAGTGGTGATTCCCTACGATCATTTGAAATTCGGGCGTCGGAGCAAGATTGTGCCGCTAATCGGTTGGTGGCATATGTTACGGCCGTTTATATACCTTACGTTGGGCATCAAACGCTAAAGACCCCGAAGCTTACAACTTTACGGGCGCTAATTGATTGTTCTACTCTATGACGGCCACTAGCGGCGTCTGCGAGCCTCCGGTCCTTAATGAGCACTCTATCCGTCCCATTCGTCGATCTCAAAAGAACTGCCGCGCGGTTGAGAGTTCCTGCGCTGGAGCGCTGGGGCGCTGCAATCGATTCCGCCTCATTTATAAATGGGGCTGCCGTAACGCAGCTCGAGGAGCGATTATCTCGCCGGCTCAGCGCGCCGCATGCGGTGGCGTGCGCGAATGGAACAGACGCGTTACTAATCGCGCTTCAGGCAGCGGGTCTGCGCGGCGATGATCGTGTTGCCATTCCGAATCTCACTTTTTGGGCGACGTTCGAAGCCGTCCGTAACCTTGGCGCAAAGCCGGTATTGATCGATATGGACAGCGATCTGCAAATGAACTTCCAAGAGTTCTGCCGTGCATGGGAGAAGTCGCGCTTTAGGTTTGCAATTATTGCGCATTTGTTTGGTTGGGCCTCGTCCCATATCGATCAGTTTCGTGCCTTTTGCTTAGAGCGTGAGATTTTTTTACTCGAAGATGGGGCGCAAGCGTTTGGAGTCGAGCGACTCAATGGAAAACAATATACGAGCGTATTTGCCGGAGCGCAGGCCGCTAGCTTGTCGTTTTATCCGACCAAGGTGTTCGGTGGCTGCATGGATGGCGGTGCGATACTGCTGCGTGACGCAAAGCTCGCAGAGGCGTGCCGGCGCTTGACGAACCACGGAAGGGAC
>CAYTAW010000016.1:0-8039 GCA_964435675.1 uncultured Bdellovibrionales bacterium | reverse complement strand
CTGGAACTCACGGATGAGCACCATTCAGGCGGAGTGGCTCTTGCAGGTCGACCGTATCTTCGATGAGCTCATTGATTCACGCCGAAAAGCGTTGAAAGTATACGCGGATCGTTTTGCGATAATCGGAGATCGCGTGCGCATGCATTTACCCCCTGAAGATACGGAGGGCAACGCCTATCTCGCGGTATTCTCGCTTCATGGAAAAGACGGGGCGGCGATATCCTCCGAGCTTGCCGCGCACGGAATTCAGAGTGCGCGCATATATCCCGAGACGGTCGACATGCAAATTCCCGCCGCGAGAGCTGAGCGGTATTCGGAACTCAGAAATAGCCGCGAGTTTTGCCGCAAAGTAATAAATTTACCTCTTTTTCATGGAATTACGCCCGACGAACTCCAGGCATCGGCAGTTTCTCTGGAGCGGTCGTTATGAACAAGTCAGTGGTCCCGCGGGCTAAAATTGCGCTCGTTGGGTTTGGGCGAATGGGAAAAAACCATTTTCGCGTTATCCGCGAGAGCGACAGATTCGAAATCTGTGCCGTGGTTGATCCGGACTTCAAGAAAGGAGCGCCCGAGACGCTCGCCGGAACTCCGTGTTTTGACAGTATAGAGCGGTTGTCGACTGTGGAGTATGACTGCGCTGTCGCGGCGAGCCCGACAGCGACGCACTGCGCGGTGCTTCAGTCGCTTTGCGAAAAAAAGAAGCCTATCCTTGTCGAGAAGCCGCTCTGTGCAACGTCAGCGGAGTGTGAGTTAATTATCAAGAAAGCTGCTGAGTATGGCGTGAATGTGTTCGTCGGACATATCGAGCGATTTAACCCGGCTGTCGCCAAGGTACGCGAAATCCTACGGTCCGGAATTTTGGGACGCGCAATTCACTATTCTTTTACCCGGGTCGGCGGGTATCCTTCGGATGCGGGGCATTTCAACAATGTGTTGCTCGACCTCGCAGTGCATGATCTCGATTTGCTGCTGTTCTTGTCCGGCGATACGGCCGTGCGCGCGAGCGTTTGTCACAGCTCGTGGAAACCGGGTATTTACGATACGGCGGAAATTCTGCTCGCCGCTCCAAGCGGCGTGAGTGCGGCAATTCACTGCAATTGGATTACGCCGACAAAGATTCGAACCCTGCGAATAACCGGAACAAAAGGGGTGTGTTCGGTCGACTACATTCTTCAGACTTGCACGGTATTTGGCGGCAGCTTTCTCAAAGAGGGGGAGATTCGCCGCAATGATTTCTCGGCCATTACTGACGCGTATCAAAACGCTCAGCGGCAAGTGTACGAGGTGGCGCGAGAAGAGCCGCTCAAAAATCAACTCAACGCGTTGTATAACGCGTTAAACGGCGCTATTGGCGATATGTGCACGGCGGATCAGGCGGCTAGGGCCGTGGTGCTCGCTGAACAAGCGATAAGAGATTCAGAAAAATACGAGGTAATGGGATGAGCGCAATGATTGACTCGCGTGCGGTCGTCGAAGAAGGGGCGACGCTTGGCAGTAATGTCAAAGTATGGCATTGGGCTCATGTTCGAAAAGGCGCGTCGCTAGGCGCCAACACCATTGTTGGAAAAAGCGCATTTATCGACAGCGATGTTCGGATGGGAGAGAATTGCAAAATTCAAAATAACGCGTCGATCTACCACGGAGCGGAGTTGGGGGCGGGAGTTTTCGTCGGTCCGCACGTGTGCATTACTAATGATCGGTATCCCAGGGCGATTACGGCCGATGGGCATCTGAAGACTGCCGCTGATTGGCAAGTAATTCGAACCATAGTGGGTACCGGCGCGAGTATAGGCGCGCAGTCGACAATCGTTGCCGGCGTTACTCTCGGCGAATGGTGCTTAATTGGCGCCGGCTCGCTCGTTACGAAAAGTATTCCGCCCTTCGCTCTGGCGTACGGATCTCCTGCGCGGATTGCGGGAATCGTCGGTTATGATGGGAAAATGATCTCGTCTGCATATAAGGCCGGCACCTATCGGTGCAGCTCTTCCGGGAAAACGATCGAAATACGCCCCGAATGGGTGCGCTGAGTTGCCTCTAATGCGAATTCAGATCGAGTTTTGACGCTTTTCGGCGTCGTAAGCACGGCTAAAATTCCTCTGTCGGTCACCCCCTTATCTGATATAATGCTTGGGTACCAATACTTTAGGATACTTCTATGGATAAACGAGATTTCGAGCTTGCAGAAGCTTTCTACGCCTCACTGACTGCCAAGGTTAACGAAGCGCGCACCAAATTTAAGAAACCGCTGACACTCGCAGAAAAAGTTCTTTTCTCTCACATGGATCGATGGTCAAAGGATGTTCCCGTTCGCGGTGTTACCCATCTTGCGCTGCGTCCAGACCGCATCGCCATGCAGGATGCAACTGCGCAGATGGCGCTATTGCAGTTCATGGTAACCGCTCAAGACACGGTCGCGGTTCCGACCACCGTTCACTGCGACCATTTAATTTTAGCTAAGAAGGGCGCAGAGAAAGATCTGTTAAGCGCGTTCGACGAGAATCGCGAAGTGTACGAATTCCTCCGTTCCGCTTCTGAACGGTATGGGCTGGGATTCTGGAAGCCGGGATCGGGTATTATTCATCAGGTGGTACTCGAGCAGTATGCGTTCCCAGGCGGATTGATGATTGGCACTGACTCTCATACGCCAAACGCGGGCGGCCTCGGCATGGTCGCTGTGGGAGTCGGCGGCGCGGACGCGGTCGACGTAATGGCGGGCGAGCCCTGGAGCGTTCTCAATCCGAAACTGATAGGTGTTCACCTCAAAGGGACGCTCTCTGGCTGGGCGTCTGCAAAGGATGTTATTCTGAAGGTGGCCGGTATGCTCACCGTAAAGGGCGGCACTGGGAAAATCGTAGAGTACTTCGGTCCCGGAGTCGAAAGTATCAGCTGTACGGGGAAAGCCACAATCACGAATATGGGCGCTGAGCTTGGTGCCACGACTTCGATTTTCCCCTTTGATGCGCACATGGCGAGCTACCTGCGCCAAACAGAGCGTGGTCGAATTGCCGAGTTGGCGGAAGCGAATAAGGCAAATTTGAACGCAGATCCAGAAGTGCTCGCCGATCCTAAAATGTATTTCGATGAGGTGATTGAAATCGACCTCAGTGCGCTCCGTCCTCAATGGGTCGGGCCTCACACGCCAGATCTGCTGCGTAATGTGTCGGAGATGAAAGAGGCCGTTAAGAAGGAAGATTATCCTGAAGAGGTTCGCTGCTGCTTGATTGGAAGCTGCACCAATTCTTCCTATGAGGATATTAGCCGGGCGGCTTCGATTGCTAAACAGGCGCGTGATAAAGGATTGAAGGTGAA
Organism: uncultured Bdellovibrionales bacterium; assembly: GCA_964435675.1. Taxonomy (GTDB): domain Bacteria; phylum Bdellovibrionota_C; class UBA2361; order UBA2361; family CAYTAW01; genus CAYTAW01. The sequence continues at coordinate 4,730 of CAYTAW010000016.1, read as the reverse complement.
ATCTCCGCTGCTTGTAACGCCCGGGTCCGATCAGGTATTCAAGACGATCGAGCGCGACGGTTTCCTAGATGTTTTTACGTCGGTTGGCGCGACCGTACTTGCCAATGCGTGCGGACCGTGCATCGGTCAGTGGTCACGTGAAGATATTAAACAGGGCGAGCGTAATAGCATTGTGACCAGTTACAACCGCAACTTCCGTAAGCGAAATGACGGTAATGCTGAGACATACGCATTCATCGGTTCTCCGGAAGTCGTTACTGCAATGGCGTTCTCAGGGAACCTCGCCTTTGATCCGGAGCGAGACGCGCTGACGGATTCCACTGGTGGTAGCTTCAAATTTTCACAGCCTCACGGCGATCAGCTTCCCCCGAAAGGATATGTTTTTTCGAAGGAGGGCTTTTCTCCGCCTAAAGAGCTTTCGCAGCGAAAATCTATTTCAGTCGCCATCGATCCGAAGAGCGACCGGCTTAGCTTTCTCGAAGTCTTCGATCCCTGGGACGGAAAAGATTTTGTGGATCTGCTCGTGTTGATCAAAGCGCTTGGAAAGTGCACGACCGATCATATTTCGCAGGCCGGGCCATGGCTTAAATACCGCGGTCATCTGGAGAATATTTCGAACAACATGCTGATTGGCGCAACTAATGCCTTTACCAATGAGATCGGTAAGGGCACAAACCAATTGACCGGTGAGAAGGGGCAGGCTGTTCCTGAGATCGCCAAGAGCTATAAAGCGCATGCGCGGGGCTGGGTTGTTATCGGAGACGAGAATTACGGTGAGGGTTCTTCGCGAGAGCACGCAGCTATGAGCCCTCGGTTCTTGGGATGTAAAGCGGTAATTGTTAAGAGCTTCGCGCGCATACATGAAACTAACCTGAAAAAGCAGGGGGTCTTGCCGCTTACGTTCGCAGATCCTAAAACGTATGATTCGATTGGGCCGGGGGATACCGTAAGCATAATTGGCCTTTCCTCCATAAAGCCGGGCGTCGATCTGACTCTGCGCATAACATCTCCGGATGGAAAAGCGCACGATCACTTCCTTAAACATTCTATGACCGATGAGCATATTCGCTGGTTCCGAGCGGGGTCTGCGTTAAACACGCTGCGACCGGAAGTTAAGGGAATTTAAAACGGTCATCGATCGTCAGGAGCGCGCATGATATCGGGAAACCGATTGGGCTCGGAAAAGAGCCCATATCTCTTGCAGCACGCATCGAATCCAGTGTGGTGGCATCCATGGGGGGATGAGGCGTTCGCGCTTGCTGAGCGTGAAGGTAAGCCGGTTTTTCTCTCGATCGGATATGCGACCTGCTATTGGTGCCACGTGATGGAGAAGGATTCCTTCGAGCACGATGAGGTTGCCCGCGTTTTGAACGAGCACTTTATCTCGATAAAACTTGATCGCGAAGAGCGTCCTGATATCGATGCTATTTATATGGACGCGGTGGTGGGAATGACCGGACACGGTGGTTGGCCGATGTCGGTTTTTATGACCGCTCAGCGCGCGCCTTTTTGGGGGGGCACTTTTTTTTATCGCGCCCAGTTTTTGCAAATCCTCGAAAGACTCAATCATCTCTGGCGCAGCGACCGCGAAACAGTTCTCGCCTCAGTCGATCAGATTACCCAATTTTTACGGCGTAAAACGCATGTCGCATCACTTGCGCTCGCATCTGAGAAAGAATTCGAAGCGCAGATAATTGAGGCACTTCATCAGAATTTCGATCAGCACTACGGAGGTTTCGGATCGAAGCCAAAGTTCCCTCCAACGAGTCAAATTTCGCTGCTTGCGCGTATTACCGGTGACGGGTATGGCAACGCCACGCATTTCATGCACGACCTGACCCTTGATTGTATGGCGAAAGGAGGCCTCTTTGATCACGTTGGCGGCGGCTTTGCGCGTTACTCCACCGATCAGCGGTGGCTCATTCCGCACTTTGAGAAGATGCTCTATGACAATGCTCTTTTGGCCGTAAGTTATGGCGAAGGATGGCAACAGCGCGAAAAGCCGGAATGGCTCGAAATTATGCGATCTACTCTCGATTTTATGCTGCGCGAACTCCACACCGCACAGGGTGCTTTTGCTTCGGCGCTGGATGCGGGTGAAGTAGGCAAAGAGGGGGAGTTTTATGTATGGAGCGAGCGTGAGGTTAAGGAGTTATTGTCTCCGGAAGAATTCAAGGCGACGTCGGAGGCTTTTCCTATTACCGCTGAGGGGAATTTCGAAGCCAAGCATACCGTTTTGGCGATTGATTTAGATAAGCCTCTTTCGGCCAGGAGCGATGCGTTAGTTGCGGGGGCGCTGAGCAAGCTTTTCGCCGCGCGAGAAAAACGACAGCGGCCATTTCTTGATGACAAAGTTCTTACCGGCTGGAACGGGCTGGCGATTTCAGCATTTGCGCTTGGGTATCGTTTGATGCGGGATGAGCGCTACAAGACGGCGGCGGAAACTGCGGCGCAGTTTTTATTATCGACGATGCGAGGCGATAATACGTTATTGCGCCGCTATCGTGACGGAGAGGCTCGCTTTGACGGATGCCTCGAGGACTACGCTTATTTTGTCGCCGGTCTAATTGATCTTGGCGTCGCATGCGGCGAACCGCGCTGGCTCAAAGAGGCGCGCTCCATCCAGAATCTACAAGACGTAAATTTATGGGAAGGCTCGGCGTATCTCTCTTCGCGGAGCGCTGACTTGCTGGTGCAAAAACGTGAGTTTGCAGACGGCGCTCTGCCTTCGCCGAATGCGATTGCGTTCTTCAATTTGCACCGGCTCGAAGTTCTCTTTTCTGAGTTCAGTTTTGGTGAGCGAGCTAAAAAGCTGACGCAGACCTTCCTCGTGGAAGCGCAGAAATACCCACAAGAGTTTTGCCGGTTCTTTGCTGCGCGTGAGTCGCTTAAAAAACATCAGGAGATAGTGACTATCGTTCCTGAAGGCGCTGAGGTTTCGAGTGAAATTGATCTCGCGGTCCGTACCCACTTCCGTCCGGGGCGAATGGTTTTAATAGTCGATGAGAAAAGAATTGGCGACCTTCCAATGCTCGAAGGAAAAAAAAGCGTCGATGGGAAACTCACGGCGTATCTCTGTGATGCTGGCGGCTGTCGACCGCCACGTCATGACATTCTCGACCTGCTTACGGAACCATAATGCTTTTCAAGCGCTTGAATTTGTTACTGCTTTTTAAGGCGACATATTAGTTCTTTCAAGATTGTAAAGCCGCTAACTTAATTGATATTATTTCTAAAACCTTATTAGGAAGTAGCGCATGCGTCAGTATTTAGATCTCGTTAAGGATGTTCTCGAAAGCGGAAAGCCGGAAATTAACGCAGCTCGTTCCGACCGGACCGGCGTCGGAACGTATTCAGTGTTTGGGCGACAAGTGCGGTTCAATTTAGAGGATGGTTTTCCACTCGTAACGACCAAGAAAGTTCATCTGCGATCGATTATTCATGAGCTGCTCTGGTTTTTAAAGGGCGACACAAACACCAAATATCTTCGCGATAACAAAGTCACTATTTGGGACGAGTGGGCTGACCGTGAAGGAAATTTGGGGCCTATTTATGGGAAACAGTGGCGCTCGTGGCAGGGGCCAAACGGTGTCAAGGTTGACCAAATTCAGAACGCGGTGAATCAGATTAAGAATAATCCGACTAGTCGGCGAATTTTGGTTGTTGCCTTCAATCCTGGCGAACTTCCCGAAGTCGCTCCACCGGCATGTCACACGCTTTTCCAGTTTTACGTGAATCACGGCAAGTTGAGTTTGCAGCTCTATCAACGATCCGCTGATCTGATGCTCGGCGTTCCATTTAATATCGCAAGTTACGCGCTGTTGCTGATGATGGTGGCTCAAGTAACCGGTCTCGAGCCCTACGAGTTCATCCACACCTTCGGAGATTTGCACATTTATGCAAATCATGTTGCCGGCGCACGGGAACAGATATTGCGCGAACCGCGTCCGCTTCCCAAAATGAAGCTTAACCCTGAGGTTAAAGACCTTTTCGCATTCCGTTATGAGGATTTCACGGTCGAGGGGTATGAGCCGTGGGAGCACATCAAGTTTGACATAGCCGTGTAACTGGTTGCTTTATTTGAAATGCAGCCAGTTTTCCGCCGGAGCCTTGGCGAAGGCGGATGGCACCGGCTATGCAGGAATTCCGCTTGAAAAACGTTAGTGATAAAAATCCAAACAGTAGGCCTTTCAAGATCTGTTCAATTGTCGGAATGGATGACGCGCGTGTCATCGGTTTTCAAAACAAATTGCCCTGGCACATTCCCGAGGACATGAAACGCTTTGCCGCGTTGACCACGGGACATACTGTTTTGATGGGGCGCAAAACCTACGACTCGCTTCCGGACAGATTTCGGCCGTTGCCGAAGCGCAAGAATGTTGTTTTGTCGCGAAATCCAAGCTCGGCAACGGTCGCTGACGGCGTTGAGGTATTTACATCCCCCGAGGAGGCCATTGTTTTTTTTGAAAATAGGCCTTCGGCGCTTCAGGGGGAGATTTTATGGGTGCTCGGCGGCGGTGAGATATACCGGCAGACAATGGCGGTGGTTGACGAGGTTTTCCTCACCCGAGTTAAGGGAGTGCATGAGGGAGATACCTATTTCCCGCCATTTGAGGACGAATTTAATTTGGCTGATAGCGAGGAGCATGAGCGGTTTGCATTTCAGCGATATGTACGGAAGCCGTTATAGATTCGCTGCTAGTGCCGATATGCTCCTCTAGTAATAGCTG
>CAYTAW010000015.1:16421-17499 GCA_964435675.1 uncultured Bdellovibrionales bacterium | reverse complement strand
GTATTAAACCGATTATGAGTTCCGACAAAAAGATGCATGCCGACGAAGCCACCCTCTAGAGGTAGAAATGTGAATTCAAGTGGCGCCTCGGCGACTAGATTATGATGCGCCAGCGGCTGTCCGCCGCCATGCCAGCCGTACACAGACTCCGTGTAAGTCCCGGGCCGGGTGAAAATCTGGTAGAGCGGAATGAAAAGTCCGGAGATGTTGTTCGCGGGTCGCGGCTGAAACCCAAGTGACGCGCCTATCTTTCTGCGCACCTTCTGGGTAAGGAATTCGCCACGGTGAATGAGCGCGCGTGGGGAAAATGTTGGCGATGAGGCGCGTAACTTGAGGATTCCGCTCTGCATCAAGGTCAAGACCCCCGGTTTACGCGTCATTGTCGTCATTCTCGATTCACGAAAAACAAAATATCCTCAACGAGCATAGATTTATCACTCATGACAGCGCGGTTTGATAGCTTCCCTCGCGGTACCGTTCGACAACCTTTGCCGGATCGCCGTAATAGAGAAGCTTTCCCTTTTCGAGCAGTGCAGCGGCGTGCGCCTTCTCCAATACCAAGTCCATATTGTGCGTGACGAGCACAATCGTCTTGCCGTCGGCGATTAATTTATCAAATACGCCGCTGCACTTTTCTTGAAAACGCTCGTCGCCAACTCCAAGGATTTCATCAACAAGGAGGATATCAGGATCGACATCGACCGCAACGCTGAAGCCCAGCCGTGCGTACATTCCCGATGAGTAGTATTTAATCGGCGTGTGCGCAAAATCATGAAGCTCAGAAAAATCGAGAATATGTTGAATGCGGCTCTCCATCTGAGCGCGCGTCTTTTTATGGAGCGAACCGTTGAGATAAATGTTCTCAATCGCCGTTAGATCGGGATCGAATCCCGCTCCTAATTCGATGAGCGAGGCGATTTCTCCCTCGCGGGTGACTTGCCCGCGCGTCGGTTTGAGAACGCCGGCAATCACTTTTAGCAAAGTGCTCTTTCCGCAGCCGTTGCTGCCGACAATAGCGAACACTTTGCCGCGCGGAATTTCGAAATTCAGATCTGAGAGCGCGTCAAAGGTCGTATAG
>CAYTAW010000015.1:9201-16411 GCA_964435675.1 uncultured Bdellovibrionales bacterium | reverse complement strand
GTCTTCTGCCGCTTACCCGTGATAAAACGTATTACCGTTTCTTTGAGCGACGTTGGCCGCCGATGGTAGGCGCGATAGGCAACGGTTACATTACGTATATCGATGGCATTCATCGCTGCACTTTATAAATGATAAAGAAATCTATCTTCCGCACGGTGGAAGATCCACAAGCCGACGATTAAAACCAGCATCGAAGCGCACAGGTTTCCGGTAAATAACCACGCATCCGGAAGCACGCCATCAAAGAAAATGCCGCGCAAAAATTCTATCTGTCCAAAGAGCGGATTAAACGAGAGCCATTTGACCAGTTCCGGCGGCAGTTTCTCACGCCCATAGAGAACGGGGGAGAGGAAGTAGAGCGCTTGCAGGGCAACTTCGCTGAGGTGCAGGGTGTCTTCGAAGAACACGTTGCTCACTGCCAGGATCAACGCGACGCCGATAGTGATCAGCAGCAGGGGCAGCACGACAATCGGGAAGGCAATCACCGTCCAGTGAATCGGATGACCGGTTATAAGCATAACCAGCAGCAGCGGCACAAGCGCCAAGATGTAATTGAAGAAATTAGAAGCTGCGATCGAAACGATGAAGATGTATTTAGGGATGGCCACCTGTCCGAAAAGGCGCGCATTCTCACGCACGCTGCTGAGAGACATCATTGTTGTGCTGTTGAAATAGTTCCAGGCGAGTAATCCGATTAGGAAGAATACCGCATAATCTTTGAACGAGATTCCGACGATGTGCGAGAGTACGGTGCTGATAATCAGCATCATCGCGAGCGGGTGGAGCATCGTCCAGAGATAGCCCAAACTCGAGCGTTTATACTTCTTACGCAGGTCGCGGATTACTGATTGTTTCAGATATTCCCGATAGCTATAGAGCTGAATAAAAAAATCGGCTACCAACGGCGGCGTTGGTGTTGTGGCGGACTGGGCGTGTGTCATAGGTGTGAGAAATTCCGCAGTGAGGATAGCCGATTAAATACCCAAATACAAGGCAAGTGCTTGCCTTTGCACAACTATTTGACTCTTCCCTAATTTGGTTGGATACTGTCGCCGCATCTCACGCTTGGATTATGAAAGGCTCGATGGATAAGAAAAGCAGGATTTTCGTCGCCGGACACCGGGGATTGGTTGGTTCAGCAGTTGTGCGGCATTTGAAGGCACAAGGCTACGATAACCTCCTTTTGAGAACCCGGCAGGAACTCGACCTGCTTAATCAGGCCGCGGTCAACGAGTTCTTCGTTCAGGAAAAACCTGAGTATGTGATCCTCGCCGCCGCGAAAGTCGGTGGTATCCTCTATAATCAGCGCTATCAAGCCGATTTCCTTTTTGAAAACATGATGTCCGCAACGAATATCATTCATGCGGCTTTTGTTCATGAGACCAAGAAGCTGCTTTTCCTCGGCAGCTCATGCATTTACCCGAAGATGGCCCCGCAGCCGCTGCAGGAAGAGTCTTTGCTCTCCGGCCCGCTTGAACCGACTAACGAAGGGTACGCAATTGCGAAAATCGCCTGTCTTAAGTTGTGTGAAAAATACGCGCTGCAGTACGGTCGTGAGTTTATTTCGGTGATGCCGACAAATCTCTACGGACCGGAAGATAACTTTCACCCCGAACACTCGCACGTAATCCCCGGTTTGATGCGCCGTTTTCATGAAGCCAAATTGAGCGCGGCGCCGACGGTAACATGTTGGGGAACGGGAACCCCGCGCAGAGAGTTCTTGCATGTCGATGACTTGGCCGCTTCCTTGCTCTTGCTGATGCAGGAGTATCGCGATCCGTCGATCATAAACGTCGGCACCGGCGTTGATGTTACCCTGCGTGAGCTTGCTGAAACGATGAAGCAAATCGTCGGATATCAGGGTGAGATTATATTTGATACGAGCAAACCGGACGGCACACCGCGCAAAGTGCTTGATGTTAGCAAGGTAACTAAGCTTGGTTGGAAGCCGCGCTACACTCTGAATGATGGTCTGCAAATGACCTATGACTGGGCGGTTTCGAATAATAAGTTTGCGCATTCACCCACATCAAGAGCGTAAATGAACGATAATCTCGCGCGCGTGCAGACCGAAAACGAAAAAAATCAATCACCATCGACCGCAGCCGTGCCGCGTTGGCGCGCTTTTGTCAATTCGCTGATTGCCGCAGAAATTTCCTCCGCAAGCCGGTATTTCGACGCTGCGCTGTACCTGCGCCGAGAGGGCGATGAATCTCCGATACTGTACAACTTAGTCGAAGCGCCGCGCAAAGAAATGATTCAATCGCTCGATGAGATTGCGCCATCGGGCAAAGAGTGCGCAGCGCACACCGCGGTTGTTTTAAACGGTACCTTTAATCACGATCATGATATCGAAGGATTGTTGCGTCGCGCCTGGGGCAAGCTCTCGCGTTCGAGCCGGGTTATCTCGGTCTGCTATAATCCGTACTTGCGTTGGCTCTATCATTTGGCCAATCGCTACGGAATTCGCAAAGGCGAGGAGCCTTCGACGTTTTTGACATCGACCGATCTTTCTAGCATCGCCAAGCTGGCGCACTTCGAAGTCGTTCGTGTCCGCCCGGTTGGATTCGTCCCGTGGGAGTTGAAGGGCGTTGGCACTTGGCTAAACCGTATTTTGGCGACCATCCCGGTAATTCGCGCGCTTTCTCTCGCATGGGTAGTGATTTTGCGGCCCATTAAGCCGGAAGCGCGCAAACCGTCGCTCTCTATCGTTATCCCGGCGCGTAATGAGAAAGGAAACATCGAATCCGCGCTACAGCGCATGCCAAACTTGGGCGGCGAACTTGAGGTGATTTTCGTTGAGGGACATTCGTCTGACGGCACCTGGGAAGAGATTCAGCGGGTGGCCGAGAAGTACAAGGATTCGTATAAGATTAAGACGTTCCGCCAAACGGGAAAGGGTAAAGCTGACGCGGTGCGGCTTGGATTTGCGAATGCCAGCGGTGAACTGCTGACTATTCTTGATGCGGACCTTACGATGCCGCCCGAATTGCTCGGCCGTTTCTATGATGCCTGGAGCGGCGGATTGGCGGATTTTGTAAACGGCAACCGGCTCACCTATCCGATGGAAGGTGAGGCGATGAAGTTTCTGAATTGGCTCGGCAATATCTTTTTTGCCAAGGCGCTCAGCGCGGTGCTCGATACGCGGCTTGGTGATTCGCTCTGTGGGACGAAGCTTATGTCGCGCCGCGACTATGAGCGCTTCGGAGCGTGGCGCCGCGATTTCGGCGATTTCGATCCGTTCGGTGATTTCGAATTGATCTTCCCGGCGTGCTCCTTGGGCCTCGGGGTCGTGGATGTGCCGATCCGGTATCGCGATCGCGTATACGGCAGCACCAACATACGCCGCTTTTATCACGGCATGATGCTCTTCAAGATGACAGGTATCGGATACGTGCGTTTGAAGCTGGGGCAACAACCAAAGCCAGTACAATGAACCAAGCGATTTCAATCGATCAGCACGATATTGAAATTCAACAAAATATGGAGAGGTGGAACGCCAAGCCTTTGCTGCGGCGTATCTACCGCGAATTTCACCAGCGCATCGCCGAGTGGGCGCTACCGGAGCAGCGCGGCATCACGGTCGAACTCGGTTCGGGAATCGGCAACATTAAAGAGGTAATACCGCACTGTCTACGCACCGATTTGTTTCCCAATCCGTGGCTCGATCAGACCGAGAACGCATACCGCCTTTCATTCAAGGATTCATCGGTTGCCACGATTATTCTCTTTGACGTCTTTCATCATTTGAGATACCCGGGCACCGCATTTGCGGAATTCGAGCGTGTGCTTGTGCCGGGCGGCCGGGTCGTTATTTTCGATCCATGCATGAGTGCGTTGGGATTATTAGTCTACGGATTAGGGCACCATGAACCGATTGCCGTGACCGATGAGATTACGTGGCTCGCGCCCCACGGTTGGACACCGGAGCAAGATTCCTACTATGCGGCGCAAGGCAACGCATACCGCGTATTTTGGGGCGGCTATCGCGGAGTTCTCGGTGCTCAGTGGAAGGTCCTTTCGAAACGTCGCTATTCGGCGCTTTCGTACGTCGCTTCGGGCGGCTATAGCAAGCAGCAATTATACCCCGAGGCGCTCTACGGCGTAATGAAGGCAATTGACCGTGCGGCCGATCTACTTCCGGCGCTTTTCGCCACCAGAATGCTGGTAGCGCTCGAAAAGAAGGCCGCCTGATGAAGTGGCTCGCCGCGCGATTGTCGCTAATTTTATTTGGCGCGACGGCTGCCATAGTAATCGCCGAAGCCGCGCTGCGACTGTTACCCAACACTATCGGCTATATCGACAACGGATTAATTCGCATTCCGTGGTTTGCGGCTGAGCACGATTTTGATGAAGATATTGGTTTTTGGCCCAAGCCCAATCAGCATTTCCGCCGCACCAGTGAATGCTATGACGTGGAACAGGTGCATTTCAATTCGTTAGGAATGCGTTCCGACTGGAGCCCGGGTGCCACGCGCAAAAAGCACCGCATCGCGGTGCTTGGTGATTCAATGATGCAGGCGCTGCAAGTAAAGGATGATGAGCATTTTTCCGCGCTTTTGCAGCAACGCGTTCCGGATTCGGAGGTCTTGAACTTTGGAGTATCGAGCACTGGTTCTATTCAGCAGCTCCAAATATATCGCAAAAAGATCGCATCGTTGAAACCGGACCTAGTGGTTCAAGCGCTTTTTTTGGGAAATGATATATTTGACAACAGCGCCGTGCTGGAAGGGTGCTATACACAGCAGGAAGCCGCCGCCGTGAGGCCTTTTTACGCCGCTGATGGCACGATTACCAAGCCTTCCAAAACGGTGCCGCGGCGCTACTATGAGGAAGCGTCGTCTTTCAGGCAGCGTGTACACAATTTTCTTACGAACTATTCTTTTGTTTACAACGCGATATTGCAGCTTCGTGCGCAGGGCGCTTTAAACGCGGTCGACACGCCGATTCCATGCCCGAATTGGCCGTATACGAAGGAAATCGTGCCGGCGGGCGCGCTGATTCCGCCGCCGGATACGTATTGGGAGCAGGCGTGGCACGACACTATACAGGCAATTCTGGAGCTAAGAAGCGAAGTGGAAAAGAACGGCGGCGTGTATCATCTGCTGATAATTCCGGATATGCCGCGCAATTTGGAAACCTATAAAAAATTGATCGACGCGAAGTATCCCGAAATTAAGAACGAGAATCGGAATTTCAGAAGTGATTATGGCGTGGGCATTCTGGAGAAGGCCGCGGTGGAAAACAAAATCTATCACACCACGATTGGATTGGCGGACGACTTAACTTTTTCTTGCGACGCGCACTTTAATCCGCATGGTCATGCGGTGGCGGTTGAGACGTTGCTCCGAGATTTGCGCAAAAATCCTGAAGAATCGCGTCTTATTGGTAACTGATCAGGTGCGAACCGCCCGTACGCGACGGAAATTGAGTGCATCGTTCAGTCTTCACGGTGCCTTTGGCGGGTGCGCCGTCAAGCAAAAGCGCGCGCTGGTCCGCTTCGATACAAAAATCAGCCTGTAATCCGGGTGGCAACGAGGCCGCTAGTAAATGGGAGCTATTCCATCCCACCGTCAGTTTTCCGAGCGTGGTAGGCAGAGTGATTGACAGAGATTCGATGTCGCCGTGGCGCGGCGATATCGAAACTTTCGCACAGCCAGGAGCGGTGCAGCGTATTCCCGCAATTTCGCTGGCGATCGCTTCGATAACGGTCAACGCGCCGTACGCGTGAGATTCGCTGTCGCCCTTCGGCGAGGTGAACCCGCCCCATGATTCGAAGGTAAACGTTCCATCATTTGCGAGAATCTGCGCGAAATTTCTGCCGTTAGGAATTCGCAGGTATGTCAGCAGCGGTGACAGATCGCTCATGCGACCAAGCGCACCGACTAAAAAGCGGCTCAGCACCACTGAGGTCTGCGGATGAGAAGGATCTAATTTCTTATTTGCGTCACGAGCGCGCGCGTCATCCGCAATTTTTGCGGCTATCATAACCGCGTTGCTTACTTCCGACGCCGACTCGCTCTTCGTTCCGTTGCTGCGCAGTCCGTCGACGTAGGCCTTCTTGCTCGGGTCCCATAATTTTTGATTGATCGCTCTCGAAAGCGTTTCCGCCAGCGTTGAAAAGTGTCGCGCATTTTTGGCATCGCCAGACGCGTTTGCTATGCGGTGCATTGCCCGAAACGCGAGAACTCCATACACGTTATTTACCGAGCGCTGCGATGTGCGCACGTCGAACTGGTAGCTGTCAGGCCAATCAATTAATCCATTTGCTGCTGAAAGATCGGCGCCGAGGTCGAGTAGGCCGCTTTTAGACGAAATATTTTTCTCAATCCACGAGGCGGTGCGCAGTAGAGCGGGATACAGCTCATGCATCAGCTCGGTATCGCCGGTGTGGAGATAGTAATTATCGGCCCAAATGGGCCAGATTAAAGTCCAATCGCCGATGATTTGCACATCCGCTCCATTCGGAAAGGCTGCGTCAATTCTGCCGTCGACCGGTGAAAATCGCTGCTGCGAACGGGCGAACTCTTTGAGCGCCTGCGCGTTAAGGCGCCGTTCGCCGAACAGAACTGTTTGCGCTCCGCCAATCAAAAATCCATCGTAACTGAACTGCCCCTGTTCCCGCGTCGGCGTATCGATGAACTGCTCCTGGGCGCCATAGAGCGCGGAATGCCGCGCAAGATCCCAGAGCCGGTTAAGCTGGGCGTCGGAGGATTCGAACGCAGATTGCGATGGATCGACGGTATTACGGCGCGAAATAAGTTGAAAATTTTTCTCGTGAAGTGGGGCGGGGGCATTCTCGACCGCGATATAGCGCAACCCGATGTACCAAAAGGGCTCGAACACTTCCCCTTGAGGATCGCCGTTCATTATATACCGGTATGTTAAATCGGTCTGCTGTTCATTTCCCAGCACGCGCTGGTCCGGAGCGAGGCGATAGCCGGCAATTATCTTTACCTCTGTTCCCGCTTTTCCTGGGGGCAGTACAATGCGCGGCCGTCCTGCATACACTTTGCCGAAATCCGCCGCGGCGTACGTGCTGCTCATTTGATTTACTGATCGCGGAGCGATTGGCTGCTCGATGACTTCTGTAGTTTGCGCGGTCAATACCGCCGAATCAATCGGCTGTCCCGATGGGGCGATTACCTTTGCAGGGGTCCACCCGGAGGTGCCACTTTCGGCGGCATTAAACGCGTCAGCTGGCTTGAGC
>CAYTAW010000015.1:0-9191 GCA_964435675.1 uncultured Bdellovibrionales bacterium | reverse complement strand
TCGATAGATTCGGCCGGCACCCCTTCATTATTTCGATAAATACGGGGTAATCCCTCGAGATTTTTTTCGTAGATCCACTCGGCGGAATGCGTTCTCCAACTACCGTCGCTTACAATTACGGTGCGGCTGCCATCCGCGTGTTCCAATTCGATCCGTAACAGCGCGCCGCGCGCTATCGGCGGCCGACCTTGTCCGGTGCCGAACCAATGCGTGCGCAGTGTAACAACATGAGCGGCGCCGTTGTGCTGGGTGAAATCGGCGGGATCTAATTGAAATGTGCGATAGTAGCGCACGAACGTATCGCCCAATGCGGGCCCTTTGCCGATGAGTTTACCATCGAGATAGACGGCAAAGTGATGCGCAGCGGTTACGTACGCGCGCGCGCGTACCACCGCTGAATCAGGTAGCCTAAATGATTTCTTGAGGTACAGATTATCTGCCGGAGCTGTCGATTCACTCCAAATCCATTCTGCGCCCCAATCGCCATAATCCAGCAACCCCATCTCAAAGTGCGCCGGATCTGATTCGTGTGAAACTGCGCCTTGAGAATCCCAGACCCGCACTGTCCAATACGCGCGCTGTTTACTACTGAGCGGTTTACCAGCGTAGGCGATCGGGGCAGCGCCTAGAAAAACAACTTTTCCGCTATTCCAAAGATCGCCCTTTGATTGTTTGGCAAGTTCAAGGGTTGAAGAGACGAGAATTTGATAGGCGACTGGAGAGCGTTTCGAGTCCTGCGCTTCGAGCTCCCAGCGAAAATCCGGAGTGGGATCGTCAATACCGACTGGGTTGTTTTGCTCCTCACAGAGCACGTTTACTACCCTCAGATTCGAGACCGGCGCTTCTGTACTAAGCGCAAATAAGAGTCCCCGCACGCCAAAGGGCGATATAATTAAGGTTGCGATGATAATAGCGGCGCCAAGACGCGGCAAAAAACGAATAGGGGCTTTGAGGTATTGCATGGGCCGAGGCGACTGTGAGCCGAATCAGATTACGGTGATACCGACAATACTAGGGGATTGCCCGGAGGGGCTCAAGTGCTCAAAACTCAAGCAATTTATGTGGCACCAAGCTGGTTGATCATTTAAACTTGGCCGATACGGTAGGGATAAACAGATGAGCGCTGAATTGCAGACAGGTAGACTTATAGACTCGGCTTTCGAGACGATGCTCGATCGCTATGCCAAGTTGATAGCGGTCTATGGCGCAAATGTGCAGCCAGGGCAGTTGGTAAATGTCTCTGCGGAAGCTGCGCACCGGGATTTTGCGCTGCGGGTCGCTAAGGAGGCGTATCGCGCCGGAGCCGCGAATGTATTCTTTGAGTTGACGGAGCCGCGGCTCCACCGTTTTAAGTTCGATGTGCTCAGCGATGAGTATCTCAGTCAAATTCCGCACTTTGTCCCGGCAAAATTCCGGCAGATTCTCGACGAGCGTGGCGCTGCCATAAAGCTCGTCGGCCCCGAATTCCCGATGATTCTCAGCGATGTCGATCCTAAAAAAGTGAGCATTGAACGCAAAGCGTTCTACCAATCACTGCAATTTTTTTACGAGGAGGGGCTCGGCAAATCAAAGGTACAGTGGACTATGGGCGCTGTGCCGACTCCGGCCTGGGCGAAGAGAGTATTCCCCGAGCTTTCGGAACACGAGGCTGAGCGCGCGATGTGGGAGAGCATATTTAAAATTGTGCGTGTCGATCGCGAGGATTTCCTGGAAGTGTGGAAAGAGCACAACCGTAAGCTCAAGCGCCGTAGCGCGCGTTTAGACGCGTTAAAGATTAAGCAGCTTCACTTCACTGGTCCCGGTACGGATTTAGTGGTTGGCTTAAGTGAAAAGGCGCGATTTAAAGGGGGAGCTGACATCGGACCGCGCGGGGTGGAATTTGAACCCAATATCCCAACGGAAGAGTGTTTCACCACTCCCGATTGCCGGATAACCTCCGGTTTTGTTCGCGCAACGCGCCCCATTCTTGTAAATGGCGTACTGGTCGAGGGGCTTTCGATGACGTTCGATAAAGGCGAGCTCGTCTCTTTCGACGCGAAAGCGGGAGCCAGCGCGTTCCGCGAGTATATCAACACTGATCCGGGTGCGAAGCGGCTGGGAGAAGTAGCTCTCGTCGGCACGGATTCTCCTATTTTTCAGAGCGGCAGGGTATTTGAGGAGATTCTGCTCGATGAGAATGCCGCGTGTCATATCGCAATCGGTTCGGCATATAAGTTCTGTTTGGATGGCGGGAACGATCTTTCCGAAGCTGACGCCGCCGCGATTGGCTGCAACGAGAGTATCGTGCATACGGATATAATGATCTCGTCAGATGAAGTCGATGTTACGGTAACCACGCGCAGCGGTGATTCGGTGGATCTCATCCGGAAGGGTGAGTGGATTGGTGAACTTCGCTAACCGAAACGAACTATTCCCAATGCAGACGCTCGTGCAGACAACGGACTGCCCTACATAATTCCACCTAATAAAGAGGCTTGCCGGTCATCTCTTTCGGTTGGGCGATTCCCATCATTTTCAAGATCGTCGGCGCTACATCGCATAATGCACCGTCGAGGCGCAATTTTGGACTCGACTGCAATCCGACGAGCATGCAGGGAACTGGAAACGTGGTGTGCTGCGTAAAAGGCATGCCGGTATTGTAATCGATTAATTGATCGGCGTTTCCATGATCAGCGATGATCATCGCTTGGCCGCCAGCCGCCGATAGTTCATTCAATATCTTTCCGAGACAGCTGTCCACCATCTCGACGGCGCGCACCGCGGCCTCCATCACTCCGGTGTGACCCACCATGTCGCAGTTGGCGAAATTGACGACAATTAAATCATACGCTCGCGCTTTGATGCCTTCGATCACCGCGGCGCAAACACCAGCCGCGCTCATCTCGGGCTTCAGGTCATACGTTTTTACATCACGAGGCGACGCGACGAGCGAGCGCGCCTCGTTGGCATATTCCTTTTCGATGCCGCCATTTAGAAAGTAGGTGACGTGCGGATATTTCTCGGTTTCAGCAACGCGCAGTTGCGTCATGCCGAGGTTCGATACGACTTCGCCTAGGTGGTTCTTGATCTCGAGTGGGTTAAAAAGCGCCGGCAGATGGAAGTTATGATCGTACTCGGTGAAACATAGAAACGCCGAATTCGACGGATCGTACGCGCCGCGGGGAAAATGGGTAAAATGCTTCGACGCAAGACAATCGACGATCTGACGCATGCGATCTTCGCGGAAATTCCAAAAAAGTACGGCGTCTCCCGGACAGATTCGCTCATTCGACATAATCATCGGTTCAATGAATTCGTCGGTGACATCGTTGTTGTAGCTCGCCTGAAGCGCCGCGAGAATTTCCGTAACGGGGGTTCCCGTTCCGTTAACCATGGCATTGAAGGCCTTCTCGCTCCGCTCCCACCGTTTGTCTCGATCCATCGCGAAGAAGCGGCCGACGACGGTGGCGATCTTTACGCGCGGATGCTTCGCGAGGAAGGGCAGGAGCGCCGCGACATCCTTAACGGCTTGATGCGGGGAAACGTCGCGGCCATCGGTAATAAGATGCAAGCAGAGCGAACCTGACGTGAGAGGTTCAAGCTTTTCGATCGTGCTTTTCAGATGCTCGAGATGCGAGTGCACGCCGCCCTCGCTAAATAGCCCGACGAGGTGAATACGGGGAAGATTCGCGACTTTCCTGGCGAACGCCTTGAACTCGTCGTTGTTTTCCACGGAACCGTCCTCAAGCTCCCGGGAAATACGCACGAGCCACTGTTCGATTACCCGTCCGGCGCCGATGTTTAAGTGCCCGACCTCTGAATTTCCCATCTGTCCGGCAGGGAGGCCGACCCGTTCTCCGTGTGTGGTTAGTACGGTCGTTGGAACGGAGCCAAAGAGTTTATCGAATACGGGCTTTCGAGCGTGGGCGATCGCGTTCCCTTTTTTGTCGGGATTCAAGCCAAAGCCATCGAGAATACACAAAAGTGTAGTTTTCTTTCCGTTTGTCATGCAAAGCCTTTATTATGGAGTAGAGAAGACAGGGGACGGCTCTGGGCGCGATTTGCGCGTGCCGCCCGCGCCGTTTGAATTTACCTGATGCTCGATCCCGCTCAAATCGGAGAGCTTTTCGACCACCAGACTCGATTTCCCGAGACGGTACGCGCAGAGCGTTGATAGTCCGAGCAGTCTGCTCTCAATTTCAACCGGAACCGTCAAATTCTGCGATTTGATGTATTCATTTATCGTTTCGAGAACCTTTTCAGCCTCTTCCGCTTGGCTCAGGCCAACATGCAGCTGCGCGCGGAAAAGATCGGCCTCCACTTTCTTAACTCCGCTTGTTCCCTGAGCTGCAGCGCGCGCCGCGGCCAACGCTTTCTCCGGCCGTCCGTCGCTGAGCCAGAGCGCAGCCGCTTCATTCCATGCTTCAACTCCCGCGCCCGATTTTGCGGCGTTAATCAATGCTTGAGCAGCCTCTTCATTTTGACCGTTCTTTTGCGCGATGCGCGCTAAAGCTTGATGCGCCTCAACTACATTCGGATGGCGCTTCAAGAATCCGATCAGCTCTTTCCTGACTGTCTCACTGTCTTTCTGCGCGCCTTCTTGCAAGAGCAGTTTGAGCTGCAAAACTGCTCCATGTTGAACCGCGCTATCATGTGATTCGCCGAGCGTCACACATTGCTCGTGGTATTCGATTGCGTCGGAAATTCGCCCCAACTTCTCCGAGAGTGCGCGCGCATCGGTTGCGGCTTTTAGGCAAGGCTGACGAGAAAGAATGAGCGCCAAATTGTCGATAGCGGCTGTACCGTTTCCAAGAAATTTCTGCAGCTCGGCCGCGCGAAACAACGCTTCTATATTTTCGGGGTGATCGGCGCGCACGCTTTCTACTTCTTTTAATGCCTCAGAATACTCTCCGTCTTTCTCGAGCGCGCCGGCGTATTCGAGGCGCCCGATTATATCGCTCGGATCGCGGCGGCTCAGTGAATGCCAGAGATCTCTTGCCTTCTCCCAATCCGCAGAGGCGCTTAAATTGCGCGCCCGCACCATTCCGTCGATGAAATTCTGTCGCTGGCGATCGAGTGAGAGCAATTTACGCTCGCGCATCCACGCTTTGAAGCCGAAAAGCAGCGCAATCATACTCGCTACGAGCAGTCCGGCGCTGAACGCCGAAATCAGCAGCACGCCCAGATTGGCGGTGATTGCCCACGCGCCGCCGATTGAGAACGTTACCGTATCGCGGTTAAGCATGACGATGTAAAGCGAAATAGCAATTAAACAGAGGACGACGAGCAGGCGATTGAAACGTGAAAGCATGATTATTCCGCAATATTGAGGTACGAATATAATCAGGTATTCAGCTAGCAATGTAAAGCGTTAAAAACGCGCGTATACGCACGGAATCGAAGCTCTTTTTCTTGCTGCGCGGGTTCTGTTATAACCACTCAATTAACGTCTGACGGCGCGGTGATGAGCGTAGAAAATATGACAAACGATTTCGAACTCGGACCTGCATCCGCGGAGTATCTCGAGCGCGTGCGCGCGGACTATCTTAATAATCAGCTTGAGAGCTCTGATGCGAGTTGGATCGGCGCTCGCTATCAGGGAAAGGTGCGTGATGTATATGACCGCGGAAATGATCTCGTTTTGATTGCGACCGACCGGCAGTCAGCGTTTGATATATCGTGGTGTTCTATCCCATTAAAGGGCCAAGTGCTGACTCAGATCAGCAGCTGGTGGTTTGAGAACATCAAAAACATCGTGCCCACTCATTTGATTGCGACTCCCGATCCGAATGCCGCGGTTGTTAAGAAATTGAAGATGTTTCCGGTGGAGGTCGTCGTGCGATCCTATCTTACCGGTTCAACTGAAACGTCGGTCTGGGTGAACTACCAGCGCGGCGTGCGCAACTTTTGCGGCAACCCGCTGCCCGATGGCATGCATCGCAATCAGGCGCTCCCGGAGATAATTGTTACGCCGACCACAAAAGCGGCGGAAGACGAGTTAATCGATGCTGCCGGCGTTATTTCGCGCGGACTGGCAACCCAGGTTGAGTGGGAACAGATTAGCGAAGTTGCGCTTGCGCTCTTCCGCCACGGTCAGCAGGTGGCGCAGGAGCGGGGACTGATATTGGTTGACACAAAATATGAATTTGGGCTCGATTCGAATGGCGCGTTGACTGTAGCGGACGAGGTGCATACCCCGGATTCTTCACGATATTGGATTGCGTCGACATACGCGCAGCGGATGGAGTTAAAGCAGGAACCCGAAAGTCTCGATAAGGAATTTTTTCGGCGCTGGCTAGTTTCTCAAGGATTTAATCCGAAGGATCGTCATGCGTCACGCATGCCAGTAATTACCGAAGATGTTCGCGCTGCGCTTGCCGTAAAGTATATCGAGCTCTATGAGCGAGTAACCGGGCAGAAATTCGCGTTTCCAGGGACGGAGCCTATCGGTGAGCGCATCAATCGCAATCTTAAGGATTATTTTGCGAGTCGGTAGGCAATATTAAGCCGCGCGGAGCTGCACATCGCCCGATTTCTGTGAGCGTTGAACTTCAAGCCGCGGCGCGGTCGACCAGAGACCTTCTATGTCGTAGGTTTCGCGCATCGGTTCGTAGAAAGCGTGCAGTACCACTTCACCGTAATCGACGATAATCCAGTGTCCGGTATCAAATCCTTCGACGCCAATCGGCGTAATACCGCGCTCTTCGAGCGTGTTCATGACGCGGTTGACGAGTCCTTGCACGTGACGGTCTGACCGTCCCGAGACAACGATGAAAAAATCAGAAAGGCCGAATGCTTCCGAGACGTCGAGTACGCTCAGGTCAATGCCTTTTGAGTCGACGCATGATTGGAGAATGGAAGTCGCGAGCGAAGTGGTCGAGATGGATGCGGGAGAGGTCTTTTTCGAAGTAACAGTAACATCAGAAGCGAGTGTTTTATTTATGCCCAAGTGTATTCCTCCATGGAATGGTTAATAAAATACTTCAATCGTACATCTAATAACGAAATGCGTTTTTGACCAGTCTGTGCTGGAACAGGTCTCAGTGCGTCTGCGGTAAAAAAAGTCGAAAGGTCTGATGTGAGACGGCTCAAATACAGAGAGCCTTCATTCGATAGGCGATAATTTGCGCTATGGACTACAGCGTTACTCATACTTAATTGACCGGCGAGCTGACCGCACACGGACGGGCACAGGCCGGGGAATGTTAATCTCCGACAAAAGTTCATGTGAAAATTTAACGATAAAGCGGGTGGTATCGAGTAGAATGCTCGTTATAAAGGTAATAATTTTAAAGGGTAGGGAAGTCAGTCGTGTTAGGTGGTCAAGGAGAGGACACACCTTTGATACAGCTTTATGATGCCAAGTTATTGAGAAAACAGTCTTAATCGTGACACGTCTCCAAAAAAACCATCTGAGTTAATTATATCAAACCCAGACCCAATCATCAACGTACTAAAAACACTAACGATCGGGCACAACCGGAAGCTTATGCCTCCTGCTTATTAGATAGGTCGACAAGTTTAGAAAGATTCTCAAGTAGAATCTCTATTCCCTTTCCTGAGACGCTAGAGATAGCAAAACAGTCGAACCCGAGGTCTTTGAAGCTTTTTTTAACTGCGTCAATTCGCTCCTGATCAATTCCGGCGTCGATTTTAGTCAGAACGATAATCTGTTTTCTTTTTGCAAGTTCGTCTGAGAAAAGCTTCAATTCATTGTTTATCAATTCAAAGCTTTGCAGCGGTTCGACGGGATTGCCGTCCGAATCGATCTGGGTTGCGTCAATCAGGTGGGCAAGAACCTTGGTGCGCTCGATGTGTTTGAGGAACTGGATGCCCAGGCCTTTACCTTCGTGCGCTCCGGGGATTAATCCCGGGATGTCGGCCACTACTAACGAGCGGCCGCCGGTTAGGCCGACTACGCCCAAATTGGGAGTCAGCGTGGTAAACGGATAATCGGCGATCTTCGGACGCGAATTCGAAATGCGGGATATTAGTGTCGACTTTCCCGCGTTCGGAAAACCGATTAGCCCCACATCGGCGACAAGCTTCAACGAGAGGCGGTAGACCCCCGTTGCGCCTTCTTCGCCCGGCTGCGCGTGTTCGGGCGCCTGATTGGTAGCTGACTTGAAAAATGCGTTGCCTTTTCCTCCGCGCCCGCCCTGTGCGAGTACGAACTGTTCGCCATCTTCAGTCAGATCGACCGTCAGTTCTCCGGTTTCGACGTTGAAAATCTGCGTCCCAATCGGAAGTTCGACAATTAGATCTTCGCCAGCTCTGCCGTCGCAAAGCGTGCCGCTGCCGGCAAGCCCGTTCTCAGCTTCCAGGTTCTTCTTGAATTTGAAGTCGAGCAGTGTGTGTTTGTTGCGATCGGCTTTGACGATGACCGAGCCGCCCCGGCCGCCGTTTCCGCCGTCCGGTCCGCCAAGCGGCACGAATTTCTCGCGTCTAAAATGGCGTGAGCCGGCACCACCATTGCCCGCTTTCACCATTACTTCTGCTTCGTCGATGAATTTCATTTATATAGCGCCTATGCGCTCCACAAAATTAACGGGGGAAGTGCGTTTCCCCGGCGTTTCTGAACGACCGTGGAACTGCAGTTCCCCCGACCAAAGTCTGATCTTTTTCTAACGCTGCCGATTACTCGGCTGCTGCTGGAACGATGCTTACGGTCTTGCGAACACCCGTGTGGTATTCGACTTTGCCATCAATTAATGCGAACAAAGTGAAGTCTCTACCGCAGCCAACATTCTTACCCGGGTGAACAGTGTTGCCGCGCTGACGCACGAGGATGTTTCCCGCAACAACTTCTTGGCCGCCGAAAACCTTGATTCCAAGGCGCTTGCCCCGGCTATCACGTCCGTTTCTTGAACTACCACCCGCTTTCTTATGTGCCATGACTATTTCTCCAGTGAACGAATAAAACTAAAACCGCTATTTCTTAGGCAACCGAGATGCTCTCAATGCGCAGTTCGGTCTGATCCTGACGGTGACCCTGCTTGCGCTTGAAACCCTTTCTGCGACGCTTTCTGAAAACGATGATCTTTTCGCCGCGTGTATGCGAGATGATCTTCGCATTGACCGATGCGCCCGCAACGAGGGGAGCACCAATAACGCTGGTCGACTCACCACTCTTGACGAAAATAACTTGATCGAGCTTTACGGCATCGCCTTTCTCGCCAGTCATGCGATCGACGACGAGCTTATCACCCTCG
>CAYTAW010000014.1:5149-17857 GCA_964435675.1 uncultured Bdellovibrionales bacterium | reverse complement strand
GGCAGGAATACGCAAAGGGGACCTTATTGAAGAGATAGGGGATGTTTTAATTCCCAGTGTGCAGGTGCTCGAGAAGGTGCTTGATGGCTTGGGTAGCGGCGAGCAGGTGCTTGTTGCGGTGAGGCGTATTGACGGCATCAGGATTTTGACACTTGAAATGCCTGAACGTGCCAAATAGGCAAAAAATTCCGACACTGCCGGCTTTTGCTGCGCAATTCTGCGACACCACTGCCGGCGCGAGCAGTCATTCTAAGAATACATATTCCAAATAAGTGAAGACCTTCATTTCGTGAGGTTTTCAAAAGTTTTTTCGTGCACTTATGCGCGCAAGACGGCTTCGAACCTTTATGCAGGCCCGCGTTTAACCGAGCTATGATTCGCGTCTCGCGGCGCCAGATTCGGACAATTAGCAACTAATAAAAAGTTGGCAAGCTTTTCGCATACCTTCAGCTTGCGGACAGTGGAGTGAACCAGTTCAAGACCGACCGCGAATTGGCTTGTCCCGATGAAGCCCGTGAGGGCGAAGTCGGAGCTAAATTGGAGAATATGCAATGTCACGGAAGAAGTCAGACAATCAGCTAATCGAGGAATTCAAGCGCGGCAGCCAGATAAGTTTCGAAGAGCTGATTAGCCGCTATGCAGGAAAAGCGTTTAGTCTCGCGCTGCGGCTGACGCGCAATCAGGAGGATGCCGAAGAGGTTCTCCAAGATGTATTTGTCACTGTCGCGCGTAAGATTTCAAATTTCGAAGGCAAATCCTCATTCTCGAGCTGGCTCTATCGCGTCACCGTAAATGCTGCGCTCATGAAACTGCGCAAACGCAAGCAAGATCAAAGCGTATTGATTGAAGATGTGCAGCCCCAAGTTCAGGAAGCGGTCATCGCGAAAAGCGTTGAAAAAAGTGCGACGGAGCATGATGCGTCGCGGACGGAAGTCGCCGAGGCGCTGGAGGATGCCATTCGCAGATTGCCCGATGAGTATCGCCCCGTTTTCGTGCTGCGCGATGTCGATGGGTTAACCAGCGGCGAGGTGAGCAAGATCTTAAATCTTACTATCCCGGCGGTGAAATCTCGGCTCCACCGCTCGCGCATGATGCTGCGTCGTAAATTGGCGCGTTTCCACGCAGAGTTTTTTGCTGAGGAACTTGGCCGAGTTGTAAATACATAATAACGCTGGCGGCAAGGACCGCTAAGACCACAAACGGAAGGGGAGGTGCAATTCCGCACCTTCTTTGTGGTCTTAGTGGTCTTTACCGCAACGCTCATCTCCGCATTGATTCCCCAATCCAGTAAAGAGCCGACTCCTTACCGCTAATTCCAGCCCGCCTACTGCCGGGGGCTGCCGTACTCGGTTTGTGGATAACACAGCACAGTTGAGCATTTCCCTAAACAACGCTAAGCTGCCGGAATGACGCGATTCCGGTCTTTGCCACGACTATTACCAGTATGCGCTGCGCTGCTCTCGGCAGCGGTCCTTGCCAGCTGTTCGACGGAAAAATTAGAGCATCTAACCGCGCCGACAGGCGTTGAGTACGTAGAGGGTGGCAGGGTGCTGGTGCAGGGGTTAGGCGCGTGCGGCTCGTGCCACGGCGCCAAGCCGTCGCCTGATTCTCCTCTCAGCGGTGGTCAAAAATTCGAAGATATTTACGGTGAACGCATAGCGCCGAATATTACTCCATATGAAAAGGCGCTAGGACGGTGGAATACCGATCAGCTGCTGCGCTATTTCCGATTCGGGCTCAACCGCGATGGCGAACCGCTCTCGCAGATTCCGCACCACGGCATGGAGTGGATGTCCGATGAAGATCTATTGGGGATTATCGCCTATCTGCGTACGCTTGCGCCCGTTAAGACTGATCCATACACCGCGCACGTTCTCACGTTCCTTGATCGGAACACGTCTGGATTCTTTCAAGGTCGGCGGGAAATTACCGGATTCGTTCCATCGATTCCCAAG
The DNA here is from genome assembly GCA_964435675.1 of uncultured Bdellovibrionales bacterium. Classification (GTDB taxonomy): domain Bacteria; phylum Bdellovibrionota_C; class UBA2361; order UBA2361; family CAYTAW01; genus CAYTAW01. The sequence goes on along the minus strand of CAYTAW010000014.1, from coordinate 15,902 downwards.
AAATCCGGCCCGCGGTATGGGCAGTATTTAGTCGAGAACGTGGCGCTTTGCGGCAGATGTCATAATTCTCCTGACGGCTATTTCGAAAGCGGCGATCCGCTCATCGGCGGTCGGATGATTGTGAATCAATATGGGGAAAAAGAGGCGCCCGATATAACACAAACTAATCTCGGCAGCTGGAATGAGGATCAGATAATCGCCTATCTGCAGAGCGGCGCGCGCCCCCGCCGTGAGCCGGCCGATCCGCGATTTTGTCCCGTCGGATTCTATAGGAATGCGCCTTCACTGGATTTGCGCAGCATTGCGCAATATCTCAAATCGGTTACCGTCGAATAGAGAAAGAGGGATGCCATACTGTATCCTGGCGATCGAATCCAGCTGCGACGAGAGCGCGGTTGCCGTTGCGCGCGCCGATGTGGACGGGTCTTTTGAATTGCTTGCCCATCGGATCTCGTCCCAAGTTGACGTACATCGTCTGTATGGCGGCGTCGTCCCGGAAATAGCCTCTCGGGAGCATTTAAAAAATCTTCCGATAATTCTCGAGCAGGTAGTTGAAGACGCCAAGATTCAACGGAGCGAAATTAATCTTGTTGCAGTGACGCGCGGCCCGGGATTGAAGGGATGCTTGCTGATCGGTATTGGAATCGCGCAGGGGATCGCCAGTGCGCTCGGCTGTCCCATCTACGGCATAAACCACATGGAAGGGCATGTGCTGGCGCCACTTATCGAAAACCCAGAGCTGACTTTTCCTTTTTTGGAGCTCGTTGTTTCCGGAGGGCACACGGAGCTGCTCGTCGTCCATGAGGTCGGTAATTATCAGGTTATTGCGCGTACAATGGATGATGCTGCCGGCGAAGCGTTTGATAAATCGGCGCATCTGCTTGGCTTTAGTTATCCGGGCGGAGCGCAGCTTGCGGCGCTCGCCGATCGTTCAACGAACAGCACGTTTTCACTTCCGAAAGTTATGCGAGACCAGCCCGAGTTTAGTTTTTCCGGATTGAAAACGGCCATTTCGCAACTTATTAAGCAGCAGCATGTGCCGGTGGATGAGAATGAAGCGCTGCGTGGCGAGATGGCGGCGGCAATTCAAGACGCGATCATCGATGCGCTGCTCTTCAAAGTTCGCCGCGCAATTCGTGAGACCGGCATTGCCACCGTGGCATTAACTGGCGGCGTTGCGGCAAATCGGGCGCTTCGCGAGCGCTTGAAAATGATCTCAAAAGTGCGCGTTTTTCATCCCTCGACCGTTTTCTGCACGGATAACGCCGCGATGATTGCGTTCGCCGCGGCAAAACGCCTCGCTGCAAATAAGCTTGCGGTCGGTGACCTCGAGGTCATGAGCCGGTGGCCGGTGGAGGAGATTGGCGCTTGAAGACGAAGAAACCGGCGCGAGCGAAAGATCAGTTGCGCGATCTCGGCGTTGCGCCTTCCAAGCAGCGCGGGCAGAATTTTATTATCGAACCAACGGTGCTGACGCAGATTGTCGAGTTCGGCGCGCCGCAACGCGGCGAGCAGCTCGTCGAAATCGGCCCCGGATTGGGCGCCCTGACGGAAAGACTGCTTGCCGTCGATCCCGCGCTGACGGTGATCGAAATAGAAGAGCAATTTTGCCGGGACCTCAAAGAGCGCTTCCCCGCAATTCGCGCAGAACGCGCCGATGTGCGAGGCTTTGATTTTTCGACGCTCGGCCGTGAGTTGGTAGTGTTTGGTAATCTTCCGTACTCATTCTCAACCGAAATCATTTTTCATTTGCTGGAGCACGGCTCCGTAATTAAACGGGCGGTGCTGATGCTGCAGCGCGAGTTCGCTGAACGTGTCGCGGCAAAGCCAGGTGGGCGCGAATATGGCGCTATCTCGGTAAACGCGCAGCTGCGCGCTGATTTGCGACTCGGGCCGGTTATATCGGGAGATTGTTTTCATCCCAAGGCGCGGGTCGAATCTATTTTAATGGAAATGCGCCTTCTAAAGGAACCCCGCTTCGAAGTAAGCGATTTAGCGTGGTTTCGAAAAGTGGTGCAGGCCAGTTTTCAGCTGCGCAGAAAAAAACTTAAGAACAGCTTAGCCGCAAGCGGCATTTTTAAGGGTGAACAGCATATTGTCGAGGTTCTGGCGGCGGCACAGATTAGTCCAGATATACGCGCGGAGCGACTTACTCTTGAGGAGTTTGCTCGCATTGCCAAGTGTGGTTTAATGAATTTTTAGGTATCTACTCGCAGCGATTGCATGATTAACTATTTCTTGAAATCAGCCGGTGTCAAGGAGCAGGTCGCGTCTCTTTTCGATAAGAGCCCGGCGCAGCCTCTGACCGCGATTCGCGAGAGTAGCGCGCGCGGCGGGACGATTTATATAGCGAGTGATTTTGAATCGCGCTTTTCCGCGGATCACCTTGCGGAGGAGCTTCAAGTCCGCTTTCGCGCGGGAAAATCGTTCGGCCGTGAGGATCGCGGCGCTGTTTCTGCGATTTCACTTGCGCCGTATCAGTTGAGCGATCTCGCCGCCATCGTGAAGGGTCGGCTGACCGCGGATGATTTTTTAATTGTTTTTTCTTGTTCTGATGCCGCGCACGCAGCGCTCGATTCGGCCGCCGCGGCAGCGGAGGAGAAAAAAATCGCGCGCCTCTTTGTTGGGAAAGGCGCAGCGCGGTTTAGCGGCCCGGATCCTACTCAATTGGGCATAGCAATTGAGACGCAGGAAAGGGGCATACAATTTTCGGCACAGCGTGCGGCGCTCCACGCCATATGCGAGCCGTTTGAACCGGAATTTAAAACCGGAGACGACGCAAAGTATTTAACAGATATCTTCCGCGCATCGGCTGCGCTCGATCGCGCCATCGCCGCAGATGCCGCTTTCATATCGCTGGCCGAAAGAACGGCGGCTGAACTGAGAAAACGCATCGATGCCGGCAGCCCGCTCTATTTTTTCGGTAACGGCGGATCGGCGTGCGATGCCGATGAGTTAGCGCAGGAGTTTCGCGGGCGCACGGACAGCCACGGAGCTCCGATTATTGCCACAAGTTTTTTACAGCAGGGGTATTTAACGTGTGCGGTCAATGACGGATTTCCGCTTTTTAAGCGTGGCGTTGAAGGCATTCCGTCGGGGCGCGGAATCGTTGTCGCGTTTTCCACCAGCGGACAGTCCGCCAATGTAACCGACGCTGTTGCATTTGCGCGCCAGAAGAACATTCTCGCGATTGGATTCATTGGAAAAGGTGGAGGGAAAATGGCGGCTGAAGTTGATTACGCATTGACCATCCCATCGCAGACTACAGAGCGCATTCAAGAGGCGCATACGGTGCTTGGTTTTTGGCTTGCGGCGCAATTTTCAAAATAACGTGCGGCCGTTACTTAAGGAGTTGGCTAAAGGCGTCAAGCGCTTCGGCGGTTGCCCAATTGAGCGGCGTATGCGGACTGGGAAAGATGTAGCGCTTCCCGCGTGAGTTGACTTCGGTTAGATAACATTCTGGAAATTTGTTGGCTGGAATCGGTATCTCGCGGATTTTGCCGCTGGGATCTTGTTCAAAGGAGCGATCGCCTCTGCGTGTAATCGTTCGGAGCGCCCGTTGAAAATAACGCATTTGGTCGAGTCGGTAGCGCTCCTCGTTCGTTTCGCGGTAGCGCCTTCCGGCCCAGGCGCTCAACTGCCAGGAAAAATGCGACCATACCGCCTCGGGTCCTTTGGGAACAATGCGATCGCGTCCGGTAAATCCTGAGCTCGCGTCGCCTGATGGCGCGCCGTACATCGCCGCGAGTTTTTGGACGGTATCGTCTCGGAAAAATCCGAACCGTTGATATGAATCATTTTTGTATCGCCTATATGCGCCGCAGCGATCGTCGTAAAGGGATTCGATTACCTTCACTAGCTTGGACTCGCTATCGGCGACCCATTTTTCCGGAAGTCCGAGAGTCTGGGCGACCAAACGCGGCGTGTCGAGTTGTAATAGGTAAATCAACGCGCTATCGGCGCCGCGATGTCGCGGATCGAGCGTCAGATATTGCGGGCATTCAAAGGGAATCGTCTTTTGCAGATGAATGGCTCCAACGCGCAGATTGTCCTTGAGAAAGGCGTGAAACGAGTTGGTATCACCGTATCCGATTAACGAATCACGAAAGATATGATAGCCGTCCTGAAGAAATAGGTAGGCGTCGCTGAAACTCAAGCGGTAGATTTGGTGTAGCAGAGCGGCATCCCACGCGACGACCGATGTGCGCACGGCCTCAATCTCTTCCCATGATCCGCTGTTTTGCTGATCGTAATAGCGCACCTTCGCGAGAAAAGGGGCTACCAGGCCTAGAAAATGCCGCTCGGCCGCGCCGATCTCGGCAAGGTCGATCCGTCCCGCTTCGAGCTCGGTAAGCACCGAGTGTGCTAAAATTTGCCACGCATCCTGTTTGTGAGACCACCCTTCATGTTTTTCGCCGCTCAGGTTATCGTCGATTCCAAGAAAAATCTGAGGCCATGCCCCGGCACTGCTGATAGCGTCGAGGTCGGGGCTGGCGATTACTCTTTCAAAACGGGTGATTTGACTGCGTGTCGACATGATTGCCAAACCGGAGAGCAATAATGAGCGTCCGATGTCCCGCAATTTCTCGGTAAATGCGCGATCGGGGAGATCTATGCTGATCAACCGTTTTCCAATCAGCGCATTGTCACGAACCCAATAGTGGGTGCCCATTGGCCACATACCAGTGGTTGCAGCGCGCAGTATCGAAAGCTTTTTCAAACTCGAATTCAGCGTCACGGTAGAGAGCGAGAAATCGAAGGCGCGCGCACTTTTTAATTTTTTGAAAACCGAAGCGGCGTCTGCCTTCGTTTTGACGGAATAGAGCGCTTTCCGCGTTTCGGAAAAATTGCTGCGCGCGGATGGTTTTCTTTTCGGTTTCTTTAAAGGTGAACGCATGAGAGTCGGTTGAGCACGTAATGCGCTCCCTACTCTGGCAGAGAAAAGTTGCCTGCTCAAGGCACTTAAAATCACTGCTACGAAGAAATCGGAATTTAAAAAAAACGGCAAAAAACGCAAATAATTCAGGATATTACTATGCCGAGGGGGTGTCCGCCATGCTCGCGTTGAGAAGGGCGTTGATGGTATACTATTCAGGATGTTGTCCGGCCATAGTCCCATAGCTAAAAATGCGGCAGAGAGCGCTCGTTCTTCCGGTGCGGAAGCTGAGATACTCACCGATTATCCATCGATTCGCGACAAAGTCGCCGTATCCCTCGAAAGCGGAGTCGTCCGCGTTTTGCTGACTGATATCGATGCCACCTTTGTCCTCGGCGCCGGACATACTGAGAGTGAGATCGCCGAAGGGCAGCGTGTAATGCGTGACCTCGTCGGAAAGTTGAATGGCGAGAATGTGATAATTATTCCAATCTCGGGAAGCCACTTTGATTCCGGCACTCAGACCACCAACAGCATACTGAACCGCATCGAGCAGGGGGTACTTCCCCTCGTTGGCCCGGGAGATGACCGCTCGTATCGTGTTGACGCCTATGTCTCGGATGGCGGGGCGCGCGCCGTGCGCGGAGTTCGGGATCGCGAGGTGGGATATGATCAGCGCTACCAAAGTACCGTGCATCCTGAGGCCTATGATTATCAAGGGCTTTCCGCTCGTGCATTGGCGCTCGCCGCGCAGATTGCCGAGAAGCCGCTGACGGAGGATGAAATCGCTATAATCGCGCGCTATGACAGGCACGCCCAGCCGGTCCGGATTCATATGCAGCCGGGCACGGAGGACGGTACCCATCGCAACTCGAATAAGTTCGCGTTCTACTTCTATGCGTCGACGTTAGAAGAGCGCGACGCCATTGAGCAGCAGTTTTTAAAGCTTGGTGCTGAACTCGGCGTAAGGGCCGTTTGCTGCGAAGAAAAAGACGCGAATACGCAGGCGAGGCGCCATCCTGATTTTGTCGGTAAGGTGCAGGAGGGGTTTCCCCTCAAGTATTGCCTCGATATCGTACCGTTCGATAAAGGGAGCGCTGTTCGATATTTTACCGATCTTATCTCCGCTGAAGTCGCCGAGCAGTGCGCGGCTAATGGCAGCACGTCGCGCCCGCGTATTGAGGTTTGGGCGTGCGGCGATTCAGGTAATGACTACGCCTTGATGGCTCCTGAGGCGGTCACGAATGTGGTGATTGTCGGCGGCGCAAGCCAGGAGCTGATTCGCCTTGGGGAGCGCCTTTCTGAAATGGGGAAGCAGGTGTACATTGAAAGTGATCCGAATCGGATTGGACCTGCGAGTATCGCTAATGCGTTTTTCGGCGCGTAATTACTCTGCGCAATTACTTTGCAAAAAGCGAACTGCGCTCAGTGCGTACCCTGAGCGCAAGTAACGCAGGCGTGCATATTCGGCAGTGTTTCGGGTTTGTGATTCTATCGAAGCGGCCTTCTGCGGGCTCGCTACTACACGTAGCGCGGCTTGGTCAGATTGCCATTCGGTAGTGCCTTGCTGGAGGGCCAGACGACCTTTCCATCCGGTCCGATTTCATGCCCAATGCCGCGCTCGCTTTCAATGAACCCGACGATCTGATTCGACCAGGTGTAGTGTGGAATTACCAAATCATACGCACGCTGGGCCATCGCTCGCGCTTCTGCGGGATTATCAAGAATGTGCTGCATTGCGCTCGCCATGGCGATGTAGTCGTTCGGTTCGGTGAAGATTGCGCCGTCGGCCATCAGCATTGTTCCAGATTTGCCACCGATCGAAACAGGAACTTCACGAACCTCGTTCATTAGTACTTGGGTACCCGAAGGAACGCGGGTGGTCGAGATTACGGGCTGTTTAGATGCCGCCGCTTGTTGTAATGACATGCCCCATGGTTCCGATATTGCTCCGGTGATGAAGATGTCCGCAATCTGATGGAGCTGCGCCACCATAGTCGGCCTGAAATCGTTCTGGGTAATTACCCATTTCTCGATGCCAAGATCTTTTACGAGCTGGTGAAGCCGTTCAGCTAATTGCTTCTCGAGTGGCTTCATGTTCGGCTGATTTGGATCTGCGATATTGATAATCAGGAATTTTGAATTGTTCTGCTTGTCGGCGTCTGTCAAATTTGCGGCGAACGCTTGAAGAACGTCATCTTTGCCCTTGGTTTCCGCCGTGCGACTCACTTCCATGATTAAGGTTGCTTTGCTCAGAACTTCGAAAGGCTGCTGCGAAAGCTTGCCCAGCAGGTCCCAGGTCTCTCTATAGCGCTCGCTTGTCCGAGAGACGTGGCTCGCGCGCGGGTGGAATTGATTCGTATCCACGCCGGGAGGGAGGAAGTGATCGATTGGGCGGCCGAAATCGTTCTCCATCGATTGCGTCATCGTGTCGGACGTCGATAAAACGCCGTCGACATTATCGTAAAGAAATTGCTCGAAACGGTGACGATCTTCGAAGCGCAGTACTGCCGGATCGTACTCTTCGTTTGCGCCCTCAAGAGCTCGTTGTTTCAACACACCCAGGGAGTGTGCGTTATACCAAACCTTCGGAACGGTATAGCCTTCCTGTGCCAGTTCAGGATTTTCTTGCAGCTTCTGTTTGATGATCTGAGCCGTATGCCAAGCGGTCGTGCCGCCATCTGCGTAATGGCCTATGAGTACGAAGTCGCGACGCTGTGGCTCCTTTGCCAAATGATTGGCCAAGCTACACGCCATGCCGAAAAAGATCGGATCCGCCGGCGGGGTGCCTTGCCACTCCCCGTGTGGATACATATCTTCCTTCATAATGAATTCCGAATGGCGGCTATCGGTCAAAGCATCGTCAACAAAAAGCAGATCCATCCCCGTGTGGCTATAGTGCATTCCGCGACGCACGTCACCGTTAGTTGGGTGATTCGGTCCTGAGCGGTTGACATTCAGCACGTTGTATCCGAGCCGGGTAAGGGCTATGCCTGAGTCGTTAATATATTTGTCCTGACCGCCGGTGTCTTTTAGTCCAAGCTTGAGCTTGTGGATATCGTTCTCGTGATAGCCCTGCGGTGATACCTGAACTACGAGTGGCTTGAGCGCCCGCTCATTAAGGAAGATTTCGAGGTCGTTCAAAATAACGTCCGTTCTTTCGAGGCTTCCTTTCTCGATCATTACCGTATAGACGTTTTCCGGTTTCAGATTGAGGAATGTGCGCTGTTCGATGTCAGTATAGCGAACCTCTTTGGGGAGAATTCCCGGGCTGACGGCGTGAACAATTACTCCGTCGTCTGTCTTTGAAAGGTGAACTGCGCGACCATCCTGGAGGGAGAAGTGAACATAGCTATGCTCGCCCATGATAAGGTTGGCGCGGTGAAGAAGCTGTTCGACGGCTTGCCGGGTTTGATCGACTCGATTGAGCGAAAGAACTTTATCGTGAACCGATTCTGGGGTGCCGACTTTTTGAGTGTGAAAAAGTTCGATGCTGAGGGCTTGGAGTTCGGGGCCTTGGTGTTGGGGGGTTCGGTGTTCGGGGGCTACGTCGTGTGCGGGAATCGCTCTATCGCCTAGTGCTGGGTGAGTGCCCTGCCCATTAAAGGTGCTGGGGGAATTTCCAGTAGACGTTGCTCTCTCCATGCTGACTCCTCAGATATCCGAACCTGAACTACCAAACGCAAAATAGCTTCAATCAACGACGAGCGCTAATCAAAAGCTAACGCTTAACGAACTCTACACCTAGCAGTCTAAATAAGCTTAGTCTAGGCCCCGAATTGCAATCTAATTGGGTGCTTTTTTCGTTAAATATATAAGGAGTTATGCTGATACATGACGCAAAAGTGGCTTAACGGAATTTTTCGCATTTAGTGATAAAAACATCGCTAATTAAGCTTAGGATTATGCGATTTACCATAAGTAAGTGGCGACTTATACCAAAACGCGCGATTTTTGAGTGTGTGCAGGTCGAAGTAAAGCGTTGCAATTTTGTCGGACTTTAGCGCCGGGAAAGTTATTCACAGAATGACCATTCTAAGGGACCTTACGAATGCCTAAGAAAGCGCCTGTCCAGTACGTAAATCGGCCGAAGCCGGGCTAATAGGCCGCCAGTTGACCAACAGGATTTAAACAATAGGAATTGCGATGCCCTCAGTGAAGGAAAAAAGGAAAAGGGGGCAGCGATAAATAGCTACGGTCGTCTTTGCTTCTTCCCTCTACTTCTCCCAGCCGGTATCGTCTGACGTGCGCATTTTAAGCGTTGCGAGAGTGCCGTTATAACTGAGATTGCTCCTATTAATAATGACCACAAGCTTAGATTCACCGTTGCTCCTTAATTGCGTTCCTCAATGTTATTCTTGGGGGAAAATAGGCGCCGATTCGCTAATCGCCCGCTTACTCCCTGCATACGATGTAAATGTTCCCTATGCGGAGCTTTGGGCTGGCGCGCATCCGAAAGCCCCGTCTACCGCAAATATTGCCGGGAATGCGCTAACGCTCGATGCTCTCATTAGGCAAGATCCTGCTGGCATTTTAGGCGCGCATATCGCCGCGCGTTTCGGCAATCAACTTCCTTTCCTGTTCAAGGTTCTCTCGGTCGGGCACGCGCTTTCGATTCAAGCTCATCCGGACAAAGTGCTCGCCGAAAAACTTCACTGCAGAGCGCCCGAGCACTATCCCGATTCAAATCACAAGCCAGAACTCGCTATTGCACTAACGACGATGGAACTCCTCTACGGATTCAAAAATATTCCTGCAATCGCCGCAGATTTTGCCGCTCTGCCGCCTCTTCAGCATTTGATTGGCGATACGCTTGCTGGGCGACTGGCCCGTGAAAAAGAGAAGAGTAATCCCGAATTGTTGAAAGAGATCTACCGGCGCATTGTCGCAAGCGAAAGGGGCGAGCGTGACCGTCACGGCGGCGAGCTGATTAGTACGCTGCGTGCAAAACAGCCGCGCACGTCGCTCGAACAATTAGTGATTGGTTTCTCGGAGCTCTATGGCGTGTCCGATATCGGTATTTTCTCCTGTTTCCTACTCAACTATGTGATTTTGAATCCAGGTGAGGGCGTATTTGTCGCGTCTAACATTCCGCACGCTTATTTAAAGGGCGATCTCGTCGAGTGTATGGCCAACTCTGATAATGTGGTGCGCGCCGGTTTGACACCAAAGTTTCAGGATATTGAGACATTGGTGGAGATGCTGAATTACGAAAGCGCGCCGCTTATTCCGATTAATGCCGCGCCGGCTGCCGGCTCTGCGCGTATTTACCGCACGCCTGCTGCTGAATTTGAAGTTGCTGAACTTACGGGCGCCTTAGAATATACTTTCGATACGAACGGCAAAGCGGTGTTGCTTTTTTGCTTAGAGGGGCGAGGATCTGCGGCAGCGAAATCGGACCCGCTTACGCTGCAGGCTGGCTCAGCGGTCTTTATTCCCGCATCTGTCGATAGGGTTTGTGTTTCGACACCAGCCGCGAGCCGCTTTTTTCGGGTGACTGTTCCCTAAGCGGCCTTAGATTTTAGATCGTCCGCTTCCTGCGCTGCCTGACGGCGTGATCCAAAGAATGTTTCGGGGATCGGTCCAATTAGCTTTTCGATTGACTCACGTTTAATGCGCCAATCCGATCCGAGTTTGAATCCCTCGATCGTGCCGTCGCGAATGAGATCGTATACTTTTGGGCGGTGAATACGCAGTAGGGTGGAAACTTCTTTTACGGTAAGGAGCACAGGGTAGGGAGATGCTTGAGCCATACTTTCTCTCTCGATAAACAGTTTAATCCGTCCATGGGAGATCGATTCGAACAGCTCGTACCAAGCGGTTACCGACTGCAATTACCTATTCCGTAGTCTTCAATCAGTTTAAGGCAGAAAACGA
>CAYTAW010000014.1:0-5139 GCA_964435675.1 uncultured Bdellovibrionales bacterium | reverse complement strand
GTCGAGAATCGGTGATGCTCGTAATTTGGCCTAAGAATAATTCTGATTATTATCGGGGAACTTCTGCGTTATTTCGGCCAGTTGCGGAGGCACGCCGTCTATTGCACGGAAGCGCGTAGACTATCCAACGTTCTTTAAATATGCTAAGTATAGGAATTCATTAAGGAGTAAGTTCCCCATGTCATCATCTCCATCCGCGGGAAAGGGTCCCGCCTCTGAGCAAGTTCCCGATGTCCGATCGATCATGGAGCGAATCCGTGAACGTATTAAGGAGGATGCGGCAAATCAAAAGAGTTCCCGCCGCGCCTTTGTGCCGACGAAGCCGCTCGACTCGAATGGTCAGCGCCGAGCTGGTGAGTTGCTTCACTCGGAAGAACTTCGCTATCTCAATTCTAACTATCAATTTGCTCGTCTCAATACGGAAGGCATACAGTCGCACCGCCCTGGCCTGATAGGCAAGGCAATCGTCAAGATTAAGCGCAAGGTGCTGCAGCTTATCTGGGACGGCTTGCTGAAAGAATATTTTGAAAATGAAAGAAACTATCAAGCGAATCTCGTCCGTTATTTGAACGACATCGCGAAGTATACGGATTCGCGCGACGCTCAAAATTTCTGGGAACTAGTTCGTAAAATCGATGTCGATACCACCAAAGCGCTCGAGCGCATCGAGCGCATCGCCGATGAGCAAAGCGGCGATCTTCGCGGCAGCGAGCGCCGCTTAATTGAAAGCCTCGAAGCGGCGCGCCGCGAACTTTCTGCTTCGCTTGCGCAACTGCAAACAGCGGCGGCTCAGCAGGAGGGGAAATTGTCAGTGCTTGAGGGTGTCGCGAGTGGATTGGAAAAGATCATGGCGCGCATCGCGGTTCCAGAGGTCAGTAAACTCCCGCCGGCTTCGGCGGCTGAAATTCCAGAGATGGCCGACTATCGGTATCTTCTCCTCGAGAACCGCTTTCGCGGCAGTGAAGATGAAATATCGCGTCGACTCAGCCACTACCCGGCGCTATTTTCCGGAGCGCAGCTGCCTGTGCTTGAAATCGGCGGCGGACGCGGCGAACTGCAGAAGCTATTCAGTGCTCAGGGAATCCGTTCTTATATGGTTGATATGGATGCCGCCATGGTCGAGGCCGCAAAAGCGGCGGGTGCCGATGCGCGCATAGGTGACGGCATTCAACATTTGGCGGCGTGTTCTGACAAATCGCTGTCCGGAGTCATCGCGGTGCAGGTGGTCGAACATTTAACGCGCAAGCAGCTTGAGCAGCTCTTTGCGCTCGCAGCTTCTAAGGTAAGTCCGGGCGGAACGGTTGTGTTCGAAACAATCAATCCACAATCGGTGCTCGCGCTTTCATCGAACTATTTCCGCGACCCGACGCATGTCTTCCCCATGCATCCCGACACGATGCGCTACATGATGGAACTCGCCGGATTCAAGGATATCGAAGTGCGCTATCTTTCCCCGGTTCCCGAGGAGGCTAAGCTGCGTAAAGTGCCCACTTCCGAATATATGTCGCCTGATTGGGCGTACGCGGTGGAACTGATCAATCACAACTGTGAGCAGCTTAATGCGCTGCTTTACGGTTGCCAAGACTACTGCATCATTGGGCGGGTGTAATCTCGATGGCTGCGATTTTGATATTGGGGGCAAAGGTGCCGTTCACGCGCGGCGGTCAGGACGTGCTGGTCGGTACGCTGCGTAAAGAATTGGAAAAACGGGGGCATCTCGTCGATACCGTCGAGCTTCCGTATCAGCCGCTCCCCAAGGAGAGTTTGTTGAATCAGGCGGCGCAGTGGCGCGCTCTCGATCTGTCGCGCGGCGGCGCGCATCCGGTTGACCTGGTGATTGCCACCAAATTTCCGACCTATTACGCGCGTCATCCGCGCAAGAGCCTCTGGCTTGTTCATCAGCACCGCGCCATTTTCGAGCTCTACGGATCGCGCTACTCGGATATCTCTGATGACCCGCGCGACGAAGCGCTCCGTCGCGCACTTGCAGAAGGAGATGCGCAGGTAATTGGTGAGTGCGGGTATGTTTCCGGAATTTCCAAGAATGGGTACTATACCGAGAAGGGGCAGAATTATATCCTCTCAGTTGGGCGTCTCTGCTCGATTAAGCGTGTCGATCTGATGATTAAGGCGCTCCCGATTGTGCATCCGTTCGTGAAGCTCAAAATTGTCGGCACCGCCGATGAGCCTGAAGTGATGAGCTATTTCAAAAATGAAATCGACAAGCATCACCTCTGGGATCGCGTCGAGTTTCTTGGCCGGGTCAGCGATGAGGAACTGCTGGATTTATACGCGCGGTCATCGGTTGTCTATTATGCGCCTCACGACGAGGACTACGGCTACGTGACGCTAGAAGCCCACGCGTCTTCAAAGCCCGTAGTTTCAGCGACCGATAGCGGCGGCGTGCTTGAATTCGTGCAGCATGAAGTCAACGGCTTAGTAGTCGAGCCGACGACTGACGCCATCGGACACGCTGTAAATCGATTGATCGAGAAACCGGGCTGGGCTGAAGAACTCGGTGTACAGGGACGAAAGCAGCTTGAGCGCATCGGGATATTCGAGCAGGGGTGGGATCAAATTATCGATGCTTTGCTTTCGCCGTTAACGGGCACCGGTCGCGAAAGCGCTGAACCAGGGGCCGTGCAGGTCGCGCCAGCGGCAGTTGGTATTTCGCAATGAAACGGCGACCACGCATAGCATGGTTTACCCCGCTCAAAGGCGGCAGCGTATCAAGCTTTGCATCGCGGCAAGTTCTTGGTCTGTTGGCAAAAGATGTCGATATCGTAATTTTTCATAACGGCGAGCGAGGTGAGTTTCCGGTTCCTGATGGTGCGCTTCCGGTGGTGCATTACTTAAAAGCTGTTGAGTACGATCGTGAAGCGCCTTTCGATGTATTTTTTTATAACTTGGAAGACCGTAAAGAGTGCGACTTTATGCGCATCCATTTAGCGCTTAAGCCCGGCATTGTGTGGTTTCACGATCTCTTTCTTTCTAATCACGGCCCAGAACCGATTCTCAATAGCAGCTGGAGCGAGATTATTGAGCGCTACGCCGATTTAAATCGCCCCTGGCCTGAGCACGATCGCGAGTATACCTCGAGCGGCTACCTCGCAGAGCGTGAGGCGGGGATGAGTTTTCTTCCCCTATTTAGTAACCCGCGCGATCATACCGAGTACCGCCGTCTCGTACGTCGGCGCATTGCCGGCGAGAAAACCCGTTCACTGATGCTGCGCCATCCCGTGCCCGATACCTTGTTCGCCCGCTCCGCATTTCGCAGCGAAAGAGATCCGTTGAGTATCGCGCTTTCCGCGCTGCCTCGCGTCGAATCGCAGGTCCATCACCTGTTCGAAGCGCTTACGAGGGGCAGCTTCGGCGGGTCCGTGCTTTGGCCGGTACCGGGCCGTGAAGTCGAGAGAGCGCGGGAAATGGTCGAAGAATTCGAGCTTGGCGATCGCTGCACCATAATCGAAGGCGAGGGCCCGGATGCGTGGGCCGGGGCGCTTGCGTCCGCTGACGTTGGTATCCATTTGCGCTTTAGCGCGTTTGGGCAGCCGTCGCCATATCTGCCGATGACTCTTGCGGCGGGCCTTCCCGCGGTGGTGACAGATTTTGCGGCCGGAGCCGCATTCCCCGATAGCGCCGTATTTAAGGTGTGCCCGGGGCGCGCGCAAATTGAGGAGATCGCGCAGGTGCTCAGTTACATTCAGTCCCACACCGGCTCGTATTTTACCGAGAATTCGCGGCGCTACGCCGGTGAATTTTTTGGCTGCGCTGATATTGCGCGTCAGTTGGTGCAGATTTTTACCGAAGAAGCGCCGCGTATTGCTATGCTCTCCGCGCGCTGGCGCGAACTCGAGCGCACTGCGCGCGACGAGCTGATAAGAGAAGCACGCACGCTGGCAATTAAAGACGGTGAGCTGCTCTACGAGGAATGTACCCGCGTCACTGACTCAATTTTCGCGGAATTAGGCTGGAATGCGGAGAAGGGCGTATGAAGCGCAGGCATTTTGCATTTGTGCTGCCGCGCTATGGGCGTGACATTGTCGGCGGTGCCGAATCACTCGGCGGGGCGATAGCGCGCCGCCTTGCCGCCCGCGGCGATCAGGTAACAATACTAACCACCTGCGCAGTCGATAACCGTTCGTGGGAAAATGCGTTGCCTCCTGGCGTTTCGGAAGAGGACGGCGTTACGGTACGCCGATTCGCGGTGGATCCGCGCAATCTGGAACGGTGGATACCGCTTCAGATTTCAATTAGCGAAGGCATTCGGCCGAGTGTCGACGATCAACTGGAATGGATGGCGCAAAGCGTCAACGCCGGAGAGCTCTATGCGCATATAGCCGCCGAGCACACCGTTTACGATGCGCTGTTTTTTGCGCCGTATCTTTTTGGCACGACATTTTGGGGATCGCTCATCGCGCCCGAGCGATCGTTTCTGATCCCCTGTCTTCACGATGAGCACCAAGCATATCTCGATGTGATGGGTTCGATGTTTCGCCAGGTGCGCGGCGCGCTCTTCAATGCGCCTCCTGAGCAAGATTTGGCGCGAGCGCTCTATGGCAAGATTGAAGGCGGCTATGTCGGCATGGGATTCGAATTCGAACCTTTCGAAGCGGTAAATGCTGATCCGAAGCCGTATTTCAAAGATCGCTTTCCGTATCTCGTCTACGCTGGACGGAAGGAGACCGGCAAGAATGTGCAGCTTCTTATCGATCAATTCATCGAAGGGAAGGACGCAGGTGCAATCGACGATTCGGTTCGCCTGGTAATTGTCGGGGGCGGATCTTTCGACGATTTGCACCGCCCACACGCGCTGAAGCGTAACGATATCATTGATCTCAACCGCGTCAGCGAGGACGAAAAACTCGCGCTGATGAAGCATGCGCTCGCGCTCTGTCAGCCATCGGTAAATGAATCATTTTCCATCGTGCTGATGGAGTCCTGGGCGCTCGGCGTGCCCGTGATCGTGCACCGCGACTGTGCGGTGACGTCGTACCACGTAATGCAGTCCGGCGGCGGCCTTCCGGTTAAGAATGCGGCAGAGTTTAGCGGCGCGGTGACTGAACTATTTTCTTCACCGGATCTAGCTCGCGCGCTGGGAGCTGCGGGCGAAAAGTACGTGCGCAGCGAGTATAGTTG
>CAYTAW010000013.1:15565-18603 GCA_964435675.1 uncultured Bdellovibrionales bacterium | reverse complement strand
AATAATTCCCGGACCAGACCCGCTTGGAGTCGATGTTGGCGTCGGAGTAGCTGCTGACGTAGGCGCGCAGGTCACCGAGAAGTTCTGCGTTAGATCTGTAACGAGCGAAACGTTCCGCGTAGGAGGGGAAAATGTGCAACCGCTCTTGGAAGATCTCAACTCATAAACGGCGCCGCTCGGAATGTTATCGACGAGATAGTAACCCGAATCGTCCGAAACACCCACTTTGAGCAATCCGCCGACGATATCTCGCACCACGATCTTGATTCCCCGCTCGCCAACCTTCGTTACCGAATTAACATATCGTCCAGTCAATGTTACGTAGGTAACGGTTGCCGGCGTATCCGTGGCTCTCGGCGTTCTCGTTGGTGTTGGCTGCGGCGCCGTGGGGGTCGCGGTCGGCTGCGGCAAACGCGGCGTCGAAGTAGGTACCGGAGTTTGGGTCGGCGCGCCAGTCCTCGTTGGTGTAGGTTCCGGCGCACACTTTCCCGTAACGGTGATTACTTTTTTCTCATTTGCCAGAAGATCTACTATTCGAGAGTTTCGCGCACCGCAAAGAACGTACGTCAGGTACACCGTTCCAGACGGAACATTATAAAAATTATAAATACCGGTTGAATCGGTGGTAATCGTAACTGCATATCCCCCCTTCTCTGCGGCAAGCTGCACGAATACGCCGCTGATTCCTGCGCCACTGGCGGAATCCTTCACCTCAAAGGTAATCTGCCCTACCCCGGGAATCCTCGTGGGCGTTGGAGTTGGCGTCGGCGTTGAACCGGGTGTTTTTGTTATTCCTGGAGTCGGCGTCGGAGTGAGAGTCGGTGTCGGCGCAGCACAGGTCGCCTTAAATGTCTCCAAAGACATGATCTCGGAGGTAGCAGTAATTGGTTGGCTTCTTGGCACGAATTTACACCCTTGCCTCCTCGGCTCGACTACCCCAGTGATATTTAGCGGAACCTCGAATTGATACTCCCCTTTTTTTGTCGTTCTCGCCGCGACACTTGCCGCGCGATCAAAAGAAGCAAATATGTCGACATCGGGCAGGGGCTCTTCACCCTGCATAACGAGTCCGGTTAAAACTCCACGCTGCGAAACTGGCACTGGATAATTGTTATTTGAATAAGTCGCTCGCGGAGTCGGTATCGTTTCGATCCGGGAGGGGTCCTGCAAAGACGGATAATTAGTCAAAGAACGGTCAACACCTATACCCGCCGCTTTTAGGCGTTCAACAAGATTATCAAGGAACGGATCGTTCGCGTACGGCAAATACACTTTTCCAGCACCTTGCAACAGGGCGTAAATCAATACGCGCGCGCCGTCATTTGTCGAATATGCGACGGAGACGCCCTCGTCCCTTCCAAGAATCAATGGCATGATGCCGCCTTGGGTAGCTTGCGCACGCATAAACTCGGGCGCATCATTCAACCTTTCGCCTAACGCTCGATAGTCTTTCCCAATTACATTGGCAAGTCGTCGAGATACGTTTGGCGACAAAAGAATCGCTGTGGGTTTGTCTGAATGATTCTGGCCTTCGGCAACCCTCTCCAATTGGACGCGCGCTATACGGTGTTCAAAAACCGGCTGCGCTGCCGAGATCGGATATCCGCGCGATTTCTTCGGTCGATTGAGTAGTGCAGATACCTGTTCGGCATTAAGCGCACCTCCTGAAACGATATACGAATTACAAATATCGGAAAACGCGGCATGCGGATCACGATCGATTTCGTCGGCTTCCGTTTTTACAGCCGCAAAAAGAGCGCACAACTCACCAAATAGCGGCCGGATGCGGAGCGGCCGAGCCGATACGTCCGCCGAGGCGCGCGCAACGAACCGATTCAGCGTTTTCCGTATCATTCGGTCCGCGCGCTTGGCGCCAGCAACACTGGCTTTAAGCGTGATGATAACGTCACCGCGATACACGTCCTTGTCCTCGGCATAAAGCGATGGGGCAATCGATAGAAGAACGGGCAGAATAAACCGGAATGCTTTTAGATAAACCATAACAACCTCTCCTAACGTCTTTTTGCGACGTTCAGACACTGAGACAGCCCGAAAACCGCTTTGAATCTCGCCGGCATTACACACACCGGTAGCTACAGGGGCATACCATTTAGGCGTCGAGCACGCAGGGTCGGTTACATACGAAACATTCGCAGAATTATTGATTTATATAGAACTCCAGCGCGGCGCAAGCGCGAGGGGTTGACGCTCACCAAGCGGGCAGGTTGAAAAAGGTTCTGATATCCAGATTTCTTCTGCAGTAATAGCCCCTGGCGGTCTGGCTAAATTTTGCGGGAACGACCGGATCAAGAATCCAGATTTGGTCACTCTTTTCACTTTGCGTTGCGAAGCGGGAAATCTCGGCATCAAGATTTTGGCATAATTCGTTTTGGCTTACTGCGCAGCAATCGTGAATACGCACCCCTCTTCCTGCGCGAGCGTATGAATTATTAGTCACAACGACATTCTGATTTACCGGGAAAACATGCTTTTCGCCGAATCCGTAGGTGATATGCTCGAGGATTCCGCTTTCAATTGTAACGGCGCTGTCGCTTGCGCGACTTTGTCCCGAAAACCCGAATTGATTGTCCCTAATTAATACATTTTGATTACCTGCGGCCAGATTTACCATGCCGCCATTTGAAAATGTCTGCGTGGTAGCACCCGCGTCGAAATCATTCTTTTCAATCAAGACATCTCTTAGGTAATGTAACTTGATGAAGCTATGAAACGCCTGATTCGCTGACACAGATTCTTGATATTCAGGAGAGACTCTGAACGAATTGCCACGAATCTCCAGCGAATTCTGCAGCGGGAAAAAAGCCTGCATCGGTCGGTACCAATCGCTATACGCTCCCCTCTGATCGGCGATGGTAATATTCCGTCCTGCAACGAACGGAACATAATAAAACCCTTCAGAAGTGAGCGAGAGATCGTTTCCAACAAAGTGAATATTCGAGATAGAACCATTGCAACTCGGCTCCACTGCCCGATCAGATGGGTTTGCAACGCAATGGCCTCAGCGCCTTCGCACACTT
>CAYTAW010000013.1:3089-15555 GCA_964435675.1 uncultured Bdellovibrionales bacterium | reverse complement strand
TTTTCCCGAATCGGAGTCCGGCGGAGGCGGCTCATTAGCAACCAGCTTCATCTGTCCCGCACTGAGCGCATTTCCGAGAATGGTAAAAATTCCAACATAATTTTTCCCCACGATCTTTTTCACACTAAAATCTTTAAGAGCCGCCGAATACAACGGACACACCGCAATAGCGCGCTGACCCGATACGTTGCCACCATCGAGCGTCAGATTGGAAATCTCAATTGCATTAGAATCGAAAATCATCACCGTAAAATAACGAGTCAGTGATTCTCGGCTATATCGGTACGGTCCCTCGAGCTTCAAAGTCACCATGGAAGGATCACTGCCTCCACCGCGTATGAAAACTTTATCGCGTTGAAAAATGAAGATTGAATCAGTCAGCGTGTAGCTGCCCGGTCGAATCGTAATTGCCAGATTTTGCGAGGCCGTTTTAAAATTAATAATTTTGTTGATGCAATCATTGAGCGCAAAACCCGGCATGCTCGACCGACATGCCTGAAGAGGACTTCGATTATCCGGAACGGTGACACTAACAGTGGGCAATCTCGGATCAGGTCTTACGTCGCTGCCGACGAGCTGAGTCGCGCCGGTAGAAGCGCCTACGGAACACACGGCGCACAGAGCGGCAAAAAAAAGCCTGAACAATTGATTTGTCATTCGCATAGCGTTCCCGGAAAAATACCCCGTACATCCGTATCAGATAACGTCAAAATGCCGGAAAAACTGAAACCATTCTTCAAAATCAGCTGTATATTTGAGGACATACAGGGAATTGCAGTGAGAAAACACTGCGCTACTGCGGGAGTTCGCTTTTCAGCATCGGAATGACTCTGCCATCCTTCAACGTCACCTTAACCGAACCATTGTCGCGCTCGGCGCGCTTGCTTTCAATTGTACCGGTCAGAGACGAGAGGTGACCGCTGACCAAAAATGAGTCACTCATTTTTCCATCAAAGGCTGCGCTCTTGGAAAGATACACTTTCTCTGGGATCTCGATCTCTATCGTATGCTCAGTTGTCGCGTTACGGAGATGCTTTGAGAGGCTTAATGAGAAGCTCGAATTCGAGATTTTTAGTTGCGCAAAATATCTATTCAAAGGGGCGATGTGCGCAATGTCGCTGGCGGAAATTTCTCGATCATTTACGAGCCATGCTTCCGTTCCGGAAGAGTGTGCGGCATAGAGCACTTTACCCTGCGCTTTTAAGGCCTCGATGCCATCACGGAACACATCGGCAGGGACGTCATGACTGGTACCGGATGCATCAACATATCGAAAGTAATCAATCGCCCGCTTTTCGCTGACCGATACATCGTAGCTTGCGAAATCTCCCTTGGTTAAAAAACCGACGAAGTCGCCTTTACTCGACACGGTTTCGCCTACATGACGTTCATTATATTCTTTCTCTCCGACGAGTATATCGCGGTACTGCGCTTTCAGCTCATTTCCAATGTGGGTAAATGGATCTAACGTAAATTCGCTCTTAGCCATCTTGAGCGTCACTACATATGCAGTTTCGTGGACAAGCGTTGCACCGTTCTCCACCAGAATATTTACCTGGCGATCATGCTCTTTTTGTTCTGCTTCTTGTTTGGCCACCGCTGCAGCCACTCTCGCTGCTTCGTCGCGAGCGATTTCCGCTTCCGAGCGGCATCCGACCACTCCCATTCCCGCGGCTGCAAATGTCGCCCAAAGGGCTGCGGTCTTTGCAAAACTATTGGAATTTTCGAACACACGCCTCTCCGATGTCACAATTCTCAAGCGTATTATGAATATTTTGGAAAAAGCGTTAGGTAGAAAATAGGCGCGTTGCGGCAGCGTATTTGCCGCTTAAATACAAGTTACCGTTTCGCTAAGCCTTTCTACGGATCAGCAGCACTGCTTGCGTGCGCGAGTCAGCTGTTTCGGCAGTGGCCCCTATATCGCCGAGATCGTTAATCACCGTGCGCTCTCCGCTCCACGTAACATTGATTTGCGGCGAAATTAAGGGTGCGAGATTTTGGAATCGCTTCTCCCGATTCCAGAGAAATAAGGTGGTCCTATTATCCGCAAACGCCAAGCCGGAAACATCGCCATTTACATTGATATCGCACGAATATATACAGCTTCCCGATTTTCTAATTCTCTTGAAGTTAGTTAACGTGCGGCCTGCTAGTGTGCTGACGTACGTATTGCAGCCATTTAAATCATCATGGAGAAGCACGTTTGCCGCATTCGGAAATTGCGTGATTTCGAGAAAACTGAACGGTGTCGGAATAGTAGAACTGGTTGAGAATGCGGAAAATTTTTCGGTTTCCGAAAAAACTCCTTTCTCGATGTCGGGCGTCGTACTTCCCGCGACAACATTCGTGACAATGTCGTTACCCTTAAATCCAGCCAAGGTTTGTGCGTGATCAAGTAGGCCGGGGGAGTCGCCTAAAAATTGTTTCGATTGAAACTGACCGGACCTATAGAGAAGGAGCTGCTGTGGGCGAGGAATGCTGTCCTGAGTCGATTCCACGATTAGCGCGAAGAAATCCTCGCTT
This sequence comes from uncultured Bdellovibrionales bacterium, assembly GCA_964435675.1. Classification (GTDB taxonomy): domain Bacteria; phylum Bdellovibrionota_C; class UBA2361; order UBA2361; family CAYTAW01; genus CAYTAW01. The sequence continues at coordinate 13,032 of CAYTAW010000013.1, read as the reverse complement.
TTTCCGAGTCTTCCCTCCTGCGCGTTACAGGGAGCGTCACTTGGCAATTCAACAGAAGCAAGCTCCCCGTTCTTATTGAAAATCGAGACGAAGCAGCCGTCTTGCCTGCTTTCCGGGGCAAATAGAATTTCGCCGCGGCCATTCATATCGAGGGGCGTTCGCGTGACTCCGGTGAGAAGAGACAACGCTTTAATAGTGCCGTCTGGCTCTCGTACCCAAAATTCTTCACCGGTCTTAAGCAGAAAGCGGCGGGTATTTGCCAGGGCAATAGGAACTGTCGAGGCAGTGGTCGAGCGGTCAATCAAAATTGCTTTAAAGCTACGCAACGTGTCCGCATTAAGGTTTGATGCCAACGATAGCGCCAGTGCGATTACAATTGCGACTTTTTTCATAGAGCGCTCATTCTCAGAAATTTAGAAAGGTGCCTCAATTTCGGCGGTCTCTGCGCGAAATGGATTTGCGCAGAGACTGCGGCGATGAGGGAAGATAACTTACTCCTCTTCTTCAGCGTCGGTCGCCACTTCGCACCCGAGCAGAATGTGATCGGTAATGGTAAATTCTTCACTCGATCTGAAGTCAACATCGTTAACCACGCACGAATCCCCGTCTTCATCGACAATCTTCACATCGTAGTTTCCTCTGCCAATCTTGGTCAATGTAAATGAACTGCCAGTCTCTATCACTTCGTCGCCCAATTGATCGGGCCCCCACTCGTCCTCATCCACATCGGAAAAATACAATTCGTGGATCTCCCACTTGCTCGCATTCTCCAAGGTTAAAGAGAGCGCGTGAACATGTATTGGCGCGAACGTGGCGAGAGCACAAAGAAACGAAAGCCGTTTATACATTTGATTTCCTATAAAGGTAGGCGGTTGAACAACATTTTTACCCCTGAATAGATAGCAGGAAGCGGACGAACGGTGCATTAGAAAAGTTTTCAATCGGCAACATAGCACAGAATTTATTACCCAGTTTTAGCGCAATCCAGACCCGACGAAGGCGCATACAGCTCGATCTCCCTGAGCATAACCGTACCCCCTCGGAATATAAGTTGGAAATACGAATACTTCGTAGTGATAGAGCGCTTTTCTCTGTAACCAACGCACTCGTCCGGTGCACCAATATACTGTCTGGTTTTTTCATAGGTTTTCAAATGGTCGCACTTAAAAGCACGTCTCATACCGCCAGCCCGGCGCCACTTGAACGACCAAGCGAGATGCAGTTTAGCTCCCTATCAGTTCCCCAAACAGACCGTGCATCATTATTTCGTGAACGCTCGCAGTCACAGCCGCATAACGCAACGAGTCATTCCGAGCCCGCATCGAGACCAAAAGAGATGACACCCGTGTTCGCGGAACTATTTTCGGAGATCCGCGCTAAACAGCAAGAATTCGAGAAGACTGTCGTCGCTCCCGCGCAGGCACGAAATGAAGGTGCGCAAAACAATGTCCGCGAGAGCCGTCAACAATCTTTTGAGACGCATTCTCTCTCACTGCGTAGTATCTTCACCGCCACATCCGGCGAGTCGCGTCTGCGCGAGAAGACGCATAATTCAGACAATTCCTTTGCTGAAGAGACCGCACGCGATTACAGAGTGAAAGATCAAATGCTGCGCTCGTCCCAGTCCGATCTTTCGCTGGCGCAAGAGATGCTTCAACGCGGCAATATAGAGCGCGCACTGATTTTCACGGAGAATTCGCTGCGCTCACTCGAAGGAGCGTCCCCGCTCGATACCCATGCGCACGCGACGCGGCTCCAACACCTCGGGAAATATTCAGAGCGGGTCAACGCGAACCTCTCTCGTACCGAGACGGGTCTGCGTATCGCGCGCGATGGTACGATCATTACCGGAGTAACAGTGGCCACGGGCGGCGGCGCCACGGTCTATGGATTCGGGGCTGTGACGACCACCCTGTTCGGCTTCAGTACCGGCGCGGCGTTGAGCACCGGCACGATACTCGCTGAACAGGGGTCAAACGTTGCCACGGGAATGAAGTCCGTTTCGACGGCAGCATCAGAAGGCGCGGGCCAATTCGCAACCGATCTTGCCACCTCCGCAACCGCTGCGGTTGGCGCATCCGTTTCCGCGCCGATAGCGGGCCCATTGGTAAATCGCATGGCTACCGCAAGCTCAACGTTTAAAGGCGCGATTTCCGGCGAAGCTACCCGCTCGGTAGTGCTTGGCGGAACTTCAGAAGGTCTCTCCTCGGCAATTACGACGACTCTCGATCACAGTGCGCGAGCTGTGCTCGAGACAGGAGAAACCTCCGTTTCTGCGTACGCCGGCGATCTGATGTGGAACACCACCTATGGAGTGCTAAGCGGCGGAACGGGCGCTAAGTTCAATGCGGCCGCCCCCGCGATTAAAACACGACCCCTTACGACCAACGCCGTTACCGGTTTAGTGGGAGTCGCGGTAACGAGCACTGACTTGATAAAGGACCCGAAAACGCAAAAGCGATAGACTAAAAAAGTGTGCAAATTCAGCAGATTAGCCCGATGAAGTCATGTAGTCCGCTGAATCGCCCATAACGTTTTCGACTGGGAAGAGTGCCGGTGCATGGGCGACAAAAGGTTTTTACAGATTCAAACGACGCTGGCGAATATGTTTGCCCCGGTCGTCAGGCGCATACAGTTCGGAGAAAAAACGATTAGCCCGGTTGATAAGGTTTTTCAGCAATCATTATATCTCCTCTTTATTTTGTATCTGCTATTCATTGTGGCGTTCGCCTGGGTCGGGGACGATTCGTTTATCACGTTCCGGACAATCGATAACTTAATTAACGGGTACGGATTGCGGTGGAATGTCAATGAACGAGTGCAATCCTTTACTCACCCACTCTGGCTTATTGCGATCACACTTTTCACCATTTTTTCGGTAAACATCTATGCAGTGGCTCTTGTGCTCTCGATTGCAATATCAGCAGCAACATTCGCTCTAATCTTATTCAATTCCCGCATCTCAATTCCTATCCGCCTACTTGCCGGACTTATCTTGCTCCTCTCGAAGAGCTACGTTGAGTATTCAACGTCAGGACTCGAGAACCCCCTGACTCATCTCTTATTAGCGCTGTTTTTTTTCAACGCGCTGTCATGGGATAGCTCTTCTAATCGCTTTTGGCCCACACCGCTGCTTGCCGCTCTTATCGCTGTCAACAGAATTGACGCGATACTGATTGTCGCGCCGCTCCTTGTATATCGCACGCACGAGCACTGGAGAGCGCACGGATTTTTAAAAGTCGCTCGCTGCATCGCGCTGAGTATGCTTCCCTTGATTATATGGGAAACCTTTGCGCTTCTCTATTTCGGATTCCTCGCTCCAAATACCGCGTACGCTAAACTTGGCGCCGAACAGACAAGATGGCACCTGATTTCGCATGGTTTCATATACCTAGGAGATTCCTTGGTGAGAGACCTAATAACGCTGAGCAGCGTCGGCGTGATTGCTCTGGCAATTCTCCGGAAAAAGCAGCGTCTTTTTCAAATCGCAATCGCAGGCCCCCTTTTGTATTTGGTGTATGTGGTCAATATCGGCGGCGATTTCATGACCGGTAGGTTCCTAAGTTCCCCACTGCTTGCGTCAGTGATAATTGGCATGTGCGCTTTCTCCGCGCTCGAACTACGCACAGCGCAAATCGCTGGGACATGCATGCTCTGCGCTGGCCTTATTTCCTCATCATTCGGCTGGAACGCGATTATCATGCTGAACGATTACTTCAACGGGAAAAAAAATGTCGTCTTTTTTGGAATAAACGATGAATGCCGCTTTTACAGCGTCACGAATTCCTTTCCCCGGCTGATACGGGGCGGCACGCCAGCCGATCACCCTTGGGCGAAAGATGGACTCCGATTGCGCAGCGCGGGGAGGCGACGGATTCAGGTCAATGGCAGTATTGGCATGCTCGGGTACTACGCGGGACCAGACGTCACGGTAATTGACTATTACGCGCTTTCCGATTCACTACTTGCGCGCCTTCCCGCTCGCAATCACCGCGATAGAATCGGACACTTCGTTCGGAAACTGCCGCCGGGATACTTGGAGAGCGTGGCTCTGCAGTCGAACGCAATAGAAGACCCGCATCTACGCGAGTACTATCGGCGCCTTGAATTGATTACTAAGGGAGATTTATTTAGTTGGGAGCGTATTGCAGAAATAGTAAAATTTAATTTGGGAATGTACGACAAATACCGCGACTACTATGTGCTTGAGTACTATGTTTCGACGCTCGAAGAACGGCTCAAAACCGATGCCCATTCATCGCCGTGCGAGGAAAGTTTCTACTGGGATGAATCTACCGTGACGGCCTGGCCTCAATGCAACGGTCCAGGCGGCTCACTGAATAGAGAGCGGGCACAGGAATTAAACGCCGTAACCTAGGCAAGAGAGCCGTTGGATAGTCACGTTGGACAAATCATTGCGATTGTCGTCTATCCAAAAAACGCCCTGTTTCTTTGTGACCAAGTCGGAAGCCAACTATCGCCTTAAGGCATCGTCACGTTTACGGCGCTTCTTAATAATCCATGGCGCCATAGAGCCGCGATTCCTGCACGATTCAGCAATCATTTCAGTGAGATCCACTCAATTTCAAATTTGCGGCAAGAACTCGTAGCGCCCCAAGCAGGCGCAAAATTGTTCACTTTTTTAGGCTCCGCACTATTTAGAGTATTCGCGCATCGACCGCTATAGCTATGTTGGGAGCAAATCCTATGAATATGAAAACACACGCACTTCTGTTTTTGACGGGCGCCGCGGCCGTTCTTAGCAATCCGCACATCTCAATGGCCGAGCCCGGACGCTACGGCTATCAAAAATGTCCGGATATCGAAATCAGCAGTAATGATATGTCGCAAATTCGCGCGGATATAAAGACTCACCACGTAACCAACCCGGTGCGGCTTAAAACGGCTATAAGCATTCCTGTGTATTTTCACATCATTCAGGACAGCGGATTCAATAACCCGGCAACAACCGATCAGATCAGCAATCAGATAAATGTGTTGAATTCGGCGTACGCGCGTTCCAACATCTCTTTTTATGTTGCTTCTATACAAGAGGTCGTCAACGATTCGTGGGCAACCATTAACGACGATTCACAGGATGCTGACGACATGGTTTCGAGCCTGCGCCAAGGCGACTCGCAAACGCTGAACATTTATCTCACCGAATTGGGCGATGACCTGCTCGGATTCGCAACATTTCCGTGGGACTACGAAGAGCATCCCGAACTCGACGGTGTGGTTATTCTTTCATCGACCCTGCCTGGCGGAGACGCCGCTCCCTACAATAAGGGCAAAACAATTGTCCACGAAGTTGGTCATTGGCTTGGACTCTTGCATACCTTCCAGCCGCCGGAATTTTCGGACAATGGCTGCAAAGGCTCGGGAGACTGGGTTTCCGATACGCCGGCTGAAAAAACTCCGCACTACGCGTGCCGCCGCTCTGATTCCTGCAAGCAAAAGGGCGAAGATCCTATTCACAATTTTATGGCGTACACCCCCGACTCGTGCCAGACAAAGTTTACCAACGGTCAACGCAACCTGATTCAGGATATGTGGGAAATCTATCGCGTGCCCTGATAACGCGAATTTGGCATTGGCGACGCTCGAATCACAGTCTTGCGGCTCCGCAAACGCCACAACACGAGCAAACCTAGAAAACTTGACGCAAGCGGCACCAACGCGATTAACGCAAAATCGGTAAAGGATTTAACGGTACTGCATAAATGCCAAGGCAGCTATTACGGACTACTCTCTCATTGAGCGTACGATTCAAACGCGGTGACAATGGTAATTTACGAAAGAATCCACAACACACCGATTCGGTGTACTGCTCATGAGAGTATTTAGAGGCCTAGGTACTCGTTAAACAACTAGCCATTCGAAAAGCCTTATTCTGCTGCTTCCTGCAGCGCATACGCCGAAAGTTTGCGGACCGCCGCACCTTCAATTTGCCTGATACGTTCGCGCGTCAAATGGTATATTTTGGCGCATTCCTCAAGAGTCAAGCCTTCCCGGTAGCGAGAAGCAATAATTTCACGCTCGCGGAATGTAAGCCGCTTGAGCCACGCGTTGACCTTTATATCGCCCATCTGTATATGAGCGATCGTGCTCCCATCCAAGTGAAGTGCCGGCAGCGCAAGTGAATCTAGACCAAGTTCGATAGACTCTTCCGGATCGAAATCGTGCTCAGTAATCTCTTCGCCGCTCTCAGGGAGAGGTCGATCGAGCTCGCTGAAAAAGGTGACCGGCCGGGAAAAACGGGCTGCGAGATCGTAGTCGATCGCTCTCGGATCATGTTCCGACTTCCCGTCAACCCGTTCGATCGCCTCGCGATACTCCGACGTATACCCAATATTGAGAGCTGCGCGGTCGGCCTCATCGAGCACCGCGGCCAACTCTTTCCTGAGGGCTCGGCTCAATAATGTAGAAAAGCGGCTGCGTGAGCCGTCAATTATGAACTGATCAATCACTGGGACTGCGGAGACCCATGCTTCATGAACCACTTCCTTGCGACTAAGTGTGCGATTGTAAAATAATCGAGCTTCATCGCGAATGATGCGCCCCGCTTCTTTCATGAGCGGTTGGTGAAGTGCGCGGAGTTTTGACTCAATTTCATCGATCTGATCCATGGCGTCCAGGAACGTATCCCAGCGCATCTTGAGCTGCTTCTCAATCGGGGCAATCTCCTTTTTCAATGCCTTGGCAAACTCTGCCTCAGGGGGAAGCGTGCCGAACTGCGCGAGCCGCTCGTCCGATATCTTCTTGTCGACGCAGCGCGGGTCCGCGTGAGCGAACAGTTCCGCAGCAGGCAAACTGCTTGGAAGGGCGAATCGCTGGTAAAAACCGGTAAATACGCTATTCAATGCTTCACGATGCTGACGGAAGGTTTCGCGCAGTTCCATCATATCGGTGATAGTAAGCCCGTCGCCGCGAAACTTCCTTTCGATATGCGCCAGCACCTCGCGATTATCAATAGCGAGCTGCATGGCACGGCGCGACTCAACCGGATCTTTGGCCAGCTTTCGATAGCGCGAGACGGCATCTTTCGCGGCGACATCGTATAGTTTTTGACACTCCTTTTTCGGCCTGAGCTTATGCTCGCTGTAATTTTTCTGTAAGTGTTCAGTTGTCGCGCCGATCGACATGAGCACCTTTTGGCGCTCCATATGCAGTGCTTTGATTGCAAGATTAATTCGATCAGACCGATGATCCGTCTTGCGCTGAATGGATTCACGTCCAGCCGAGTGTTCTTCGATCTTTTTTTCAACGGCATCCGGTGCGACCGTCACCTTCAGTTCAGAATCGTCCTGTTTCGGCATGAGCACAGAAGGAATTTTCGGCTTACTGTTTTTCTTATCGCCAGCGTAGTGTGCGCGCATCGTGGCATCAAGAAAGGTCATTTGTCTGCGCTGTTTGCCCTCATCAGGGTGGAGGAATTCGACGATCACGCCGACTTTGTCTGGAACAGCGGGATTCAGCGTCAGCGGACGTCCGCCGCGCTGCGTGGCGTGCTTCAGCGACATCGTTGGCTCTAGATTGAAAATAAAACTCACGAGTTCATTGTCATAACCGCCCGTGAGCAGCTTGGCCGTGGTCAAAATCTTCAGTTCACCGGATTGGTGCCGTTCGATTGATCTCACCCGCAGTGTGTCGTTCATGTCTCCGTAGACTGCCTGAGTGGGGATACCTTGTGCCGTGAATGCGGCGGCAACATCCTTGGCGTGGTCTATACCGCAACATGAAATCAAACCGACTTCGCCAGGAAAATATTGCTTATATAGCTTAATAGCGTCCGAGGTGAGCGCCGGCTGCCGAAGCGCGCTGGCAAGATCTACTCGATTGTAGTCGCCGCGGGCAAAATCCGTACGCACATCAGAAAGATCAACGCGCGTTTCGACGGTGATAACGCTGTAACCCGTAATTAAATTGAGGCCCACCGCTTCGTTTATCGACATGCGATGAATCTGATTTTTGAGCACGCGAAGAAGATTTTTCTTGTCACTGTATTTATCGGTCGCGGTGAATCCGACTACGGTCGACGATCCTATAAAATCTTCGATTAATTCGCTTTTTTTATCGCTCAGTATCTCATGCGCTTCATCGAGAATCATCAATGGGAAGTCGCCCGGCTTGATTGCCCCGTTTTTAACAAGTGCCATCCAGGTGGGATAAGTCGAGATGACCACCTGATGATCTAAGCCGTCTTTTTTATCGCCGTAATGAACTCCGACATCGAGCAGTGGAGCGAACTGGGTGAAGTTCTTTTTTGTCTGCGCAACGAGATCCTTTGTCGGCACCAGAACTAGAGTTTTATCGCCGATAGTTTCGACAAGTTCGACAAAGATCACCGTTTTGCCGCCGCGCGTGGGGACCACGACAAAACCTGATTGTAATCCGCGCTCGAAGAATCTGGTTAAACTCTGAAAAACAGGAACCTGACCAACGCGCAGCGTCCCCCCCTCAGCTGAATGCGCCCCTAGATAGCGCTGCAAGTTATTCAAGCGGCCAAGGTCGTTTTCGCTTAAATGGATTAACGAAGAGCGAAGCAGCGAAGTCCCCATAAGTTCTCGCTGGAATAGCTCATAGCGTGCGGGGAACTCGCGCTTGAGCGCCAGATCTTCCATCCCGATTGACTGCGGCAGAATTTCAGGCGGAAAATATTTAGCGGAGAGCCCTGATAGATCCGGGGACCGTCCCTGTTTAACATGCATTTGAGCACCACTCCAGTAATCCTGCCATCGTAGCTAGCAGCGGGCGCTTACTCGACATCCTCCTCATCGACTTTGTTATCGAGCACTGCTTGAAGTTTTGCTTCCGCATCACCTGCTTCTTCCGGATTTCTATATATGATGCTCAACCATGACAGCCCCATTTCGTGATAGAGCGACGTCCCGAAGGTCACTTTCTTATTTGGATCAGGATTGTTTTTATTCTGTTCGGTATTGTCCCACGAGTAGGTCATATGAATAACGGATCCCTTAGGGACGATTACCGGCTCCCTGAGCACATAATACCGCTCCCAATTTATATCCCATTTGGGGATGTGAATCAGCGTAACGCGCTCTTCGCCCGGACGCTCAAGTTCCATACGATACTCTCTGCCACGCAAGTGCATGTGCGGACGGAAACCGTGAATTTCCGCGTCAGCAAAAATCGGCATGGTCTTAACAACCGTTTGTTCCCCATTTGGTGGGATTGAGATTTGCGGCAGGCGCGGCGCCCCCGTTCTCGTAATGATGCGAGCGCCCGCAGCATTTGCCGGCATCTCGCCGAATTTGAGCGCTATCGATGGACGATCCGGTTCCTCTTTGCCAGTCGATACATAGTGACACTCGAATGCAATCCGGCTCCCCTTGGGAATGAGTATGCCGTGTTCTTGCGAGAGTTCCATGAATCCCTCTCCCGGCGCCGCAAATCCCGCAAGATTTATCTGCCTGGTCAAATTGGGACCGTAGAACCTGAATACATTATCGTATTCCGCAGGCAAAATCCCGAAACGTTTGGCGGCGATCATTCTCGCTATGCGGTTATTCGCCAAGTATTCACTAGAGGTCGAATCGTCGGGCAGGAGAATAAACGCCGAAATATGGTGCATGGCCTGCGGCGCTAATGTGCTCACTTCTGAAGCAACCAGCCATTTATCTTCTGGGAACTCATACGGCGATACGAACGTTTGATATGGAATGATTTTAGTCGTAACGGGTACCACGTATACAGGCTTCTCTCCACTGGGATCGAACGCCTCCACTACGAGATCGGGATTCTGAAGGTGCCGCGTAACGCCAAACTTTTTTGGATCAATTTCGAAACGCTGACCATCCCCTTTTCGCCCCTCACGCTCCCACGCCTTGAATGCCCACATTTCCTGAACATCGAGACGACGATCGTGCTCGAAGCGATCACGAGGCCCCACAGCGCGCCAGCCGCGAGCGCCAGCGCGGTG